>CADAXR010000041.1 GCA_902791945.1 uncultured Bacteroidia bacterium | reverse complement strand
CGCTACCCCGATCAATGCCGTCGGCTCCGAAATCAACGACCTTTTCACCCTCGATATCGAGCAGGTGATGGGCGCGGCGGTTATCGCCAAGCAGCCGGTCTTCGTCGGCGGCAAGATAGCGGCATCCGTCCGGATAGCGGCTCTTGCAGAGCAACTCGCGATGAATCAATACGATATGAGCTATGCCGGTATTGTCTATGATGTGGACAATGCCTACTGGCAGATTGTCAGCGTGGCCGCCAAAAAGAAATTGGCGGAGTCCTATGCCGACCTGCTGCACAAGATGGAACGGGATGTGGACGTGGCTGTCCGGACCGGAGTCAGGACGCAGTCCGATGCCCTTCAGGTGAAGGTCAAGGCGGGGGAGGCGGATCTGATGCTTCTCAAGGCGACCAACGGCCTGGCTCTCTCCAAGATGCTCCTGTGCCAGAAGATTGGTCTCCCGCTGGATACGACGATTATGCTCGCCGACGAGGGACTTGACCTGCTTCCTGCCCCTTCCTGTACGGATGGGAAGGATATGGAGACCATTCTTGAAGACCGCCCGGAGATCCGGAGCCTGGATCTGGCCAGGCAGATTTACCAGAGGAAGGTGGAGATCGCCCGGGCCGATATGATGCCGCAGGTTGCGCTCGTGGCCGGCTATTCGATGACCAGCCCCAACATGTTCCATGGCTTCAGCCATGAGTGGAACGGCGGTATGTTCAGTGCGGGCGTGGTAGTGAATGTCCCGATCTTCCATGGGACGGAGGCGCTGCAGCGCACCCGGAAGGCCAAGGCCGAAGCCCGGCTCTATGAAGACCAGTACCAGGATGCCAGGGAGCTGATCAATCTGCAGGTCAGTCAGGCGAGGACGCAGTATGCGGAGGCAAAGAAGCGGGTTGATGCCGCTCTGGGCAATCTGGACAGTGCGGAGGAGAACCTCCGCATGGCCTCCCGGGGGCTCGAAGCGGGCGTGGTCGAACCCAATACCGCCCTGGCGGCCCATACGGGCTGGCTCAAAGCCCATTCGGAATACATTGACGCGGGGGTGGAACTGCAGCTTGCCGCCTCCAACCTGATGAAGGCGGAAGGAAATTACAAATCGAATCTATCGGAAAAGAAATGAAAAAGCATAACTACAATCTCTTTATCGGCATCGTTGCCTTGATTATGATTATTCTCGTCGTGTCGCTCGTGGGATATTTCGTATCCCGTCCTGCGGATCTCGTGATCCAGGGAGAGGCCGAAGCGACCGAATACCGTGTCTCGGGGAAGATCCCGGGCCGGATCGAGGAGCTTCGGGCTGTCGAAGGACAGGAAGTTCACAAGGGCGATACCCTTGTCGTCATCGATTCTCCCGAGGTGCGCAGCGGCCTGGCCGAGGCGCGTGCCGCCCGTGCGGCGGCATCCGCCCAGCTCAAAAAAGCTCGCAACGGAGCCCGGCAGGAGCAGATTACCGGCGCCTACGAACTCTGGCAGCAGGCCATCGTGCAGGAGGAAGTCCTCGCCAAGAGCTTCGAACGGATCAAGAAACTCAAGGAAGAGAAGGTCGTTACCGACCAGAAATACGATGAGGTCGAGGCGCAGTACCGGGCGGCGCAGGCCCAGTGCAAGGCCGCCAAGAGCCAGTACGATATGGCGCTCAGCGGGGCCCGTTCCGAGGACAAAGAAGCCGCTGCGGCGCTGGTGCAGCGGGCCGATGCCGCCTTCATCAAGATCGATTCCTATCTGGACGAAATCCACCTGACCTCCCCGGCCGACGGCGTCATTTCCGATATCTATCCGAAGGTCGGCGAGCTGGTGGGACAGGGTGCCCCGATTATGACCGTACAGGATCTCAGCGATATGTGGTTTACCTTCAACATCCGCGAAGACCGCCTGCACAGCCTCCAGAAAGGAGAGAAGGTCCGTCTGACGGTTCCCGCCCTAGACGGCCGCGAGGTAATGGCCACGGTCTATTATATCGCCGTCCGCGAATCCTATGCGACCTGGAAGGCGACCAAGGAGATCGGAGAGTACGATACGCGCACCTTCGAGGTTCGTGCCCGTCCGGACAGCCCGGTTGAGGGTCTGCTTCCCGGTATGAGCGTGATTTTGAGGCGGAAATAATGGACCGGAAAACCTTCATAGGGAATGTCTGGGAGGTGGTGAAGCGGGAAATCCGCATCATCCGCCAGCGGCCGCTGTACCTGCTGGCCTCGGTGGGCGTGATCATCGTAAATGCGGTATTTTACCTGACATTCTTCCGGGACGGACTTCCGTATGACCTGCCGGTCGGCGTCGTGGATGAAGACCGCAGCTCCACCTCGCGGAATTTTGCGGAGCAGTTGAATTCCACGCAGCTCAGCGAGGTAATTTATTTTGACGACATCCACGCGGCCCGGCGGGCGATGCAGACGGGACGGATTACTTCCTTCGTGCTGATTCCGGAGCATTTCAACAATGATATCCAGGCGAACCGGCGGCCGCATATCCAGTTCTATGTGAATTCGCTCTACTTCGTGGGCGGCGCGCTCTCGTATAAGGATCTTCTCCAGATGATCCATCTCACTAACGGGGCCGTCCAACGGGAGGTGCTCCGGGCGCACGGGGTGAACGAGCGGGAAATAATGAACCGGATCCAGCCGATCGTGATCGATGCGCACCAGATCGGGAATCCCACCACCAATTACGGCATTTACCTGAACAATATTCTGCTGCCGGGCATTCTGGCGATGATCGTGGTGCTGATTACGGTCTATACGCTCGGCGCCGAACTCAAATACGGTACTTCCAGGCATCTGCTGAAGGTGTCGGGGGATTCTATCGTCGTGGCGCTGACCGGCAAAATGCTGCCTTATACGGTGCTATTTACCATCCTCGGCATCTCACTGGAGCTGTTGCTCTTCGTCTGGCTGCGCTATCCGCTCGCCGGCTCCGTCTGGCCGATGTTCCTGGATATCCTCCTGATGATCCTGGCCTCGCAGGCGATCGGAATCTTCATCGTGGAACTCCTTCCGATTCTCCGGCTTTCGATCAGCATCGGCGCGATTTTCAGTACCCTGGGCCTTTCGCTGGCGGGATTCACCCTCCCTGTTGAAGCTATGCCCCGGTGGATCGGCGCCTGGTCGGCGGCCTTTCCGCTCCGGCACTATTATATGATGTTCGTGCAGGAGGCTATCTACGGCAGCGGCTTCTCCGGATGGTGGCAGGAAGTGGTGCATTTCCTCCTGTTCCTGCTGCTCCCGGCCTTCGGACTCCGTCGTTTGAAAAGCGCTTACACTTTGCAGAATTATCCCAGAAACTAATGAAAACAAACTACATAAGGCAATGGTTCGCCGACTGGTACTCCATCTTTGTTCACGAGTTGAAGATGATCTTCTCGGACGAGGGGGTGCTGGTGATTTTCTTCCTCGGCGGACTTATTTACCCCCTGCTGTACAATTTTATCTATCACAACGGCCTGCTGGACGAGATGCCGGTCGCGGTGGTGGATAATTCCGCCGGCAGCTACAGCCGGCGCTTCGTGAGGAAGCTGGATGCGACCCGCGAATGCGCCGTGGCGTATGACTGCATCAATATGCCCGAAGCCGAGAAACTGATGCAGGAGGGGAAGGTGCACGGTATCGTGTATTTTCCGTCGGATTACGACGAGAAGATCGTCCGGATGGAGCAGAGCCCGCTTTGCACCTATGCCGATATGTCCAGCTTCCTCTATTACAAGTGCCTGACGATGGGCTGCAATTTCGTGATGCTGGACGAATTGCACGAGATCCAGGCGGAGCACTATGCCGCGGCCGGGTACGATGCGGAGGTGGCCGAAGAATTGATTGCGCCGATTGAAATCGACGAAAGTATGCCGTACAACCGGTCGTTTTCCTACACGATCTTCTTTATCAGTGCCGCCCTGCTGCTGGTCATCCAGCAAACCTTGTTCTATGGCTCTTCCCTGCTTGCCGGGACGCTTCGGGAACAGAACCGCAGTTTCGTTTCGATGGCGGAAGGCTTGCAGGACCTGGGTGTAGGGCGTGTCGTACTGGGACGCGGTGCGGCGTATTTCGCCGTCTATATGGTGATCGGCCCCCTGGTTGCCCTGCTCATCCCGTGGATGTTCCACCTGCCGCAGCAGGCCCCCTGGTGGGAAGTGATGGTGCTCCTGACCTTCTTTGTGGTGGATTGCATCGTATTCTCCTTTACCTGGTCAACGCTCATCACGCGGCGGGAGACGGTCTTTGTCCTGTTTCTTTTTATGTCGCCGATCTGCATTTTCCTGACGGGATTCTCCTGGCCGCAGACCGCCATCCCCGGATTCTGGAGAGTATTCTCATACCTCTTCCCTTCGACATTCGGCTGCCGGGCCTTCATCAATCTCAATACAGCGGGCGGGACACTGGCGACGATTGCGCCCGAAATAACGGCGATGACCATCCAGACCGTGGTGTATTATTTCCTTGCATCCGCAGCAATCTTTGTGGAAAACAAAGTGTTGGAGCACAAGGAGAAGATCGATGCGCTGCGCGATGAAATCAACCGGCGCCGCGGCCTGAAGCCCATCGACGCCTGAGCGGGCGAAGACAAAAAATTGACCGGCGCTCCTCCCCACGCCGTGACTTTCAAAAGAAGGTCACGGCGCTTTTGTTTCCGGGGCTGACGCTACCGCTGGTGAGCCAGGTTGGCGACCTGGTAGAAGGCCTGGGCCTCGCGGAGCTGCTTCTCCGAGATCTCCGCCATGGGGTCCTCGTCGAACCACCAGCCGTCGTGCTGGGTGACGGTGAACTGCTGTACGCGGCAGACGGGGGAGAGGACGGTGAGGATGCCGTCGGTGTAGTAGCCCATGTCCTGGTACGTCGCCATGAACGCCCTCTCCTTGAAATCGTCCGAGAGGATGTCCTGTCCGTAGAACGGGGCCTCGTAGCTCAGATGGAGAAGGGAGAACAGGGTCGGCATGAGGTCGATCTGCGAGCAGACCTTCTGCACGTACTGCGGCTCGATGAAGCCCGGAGCGTAGATGAGAGCCGGGATGTGGTAGCGGTCAAGCGGGAGAGATGTCCTGCCGGCCGAGGAGGCGCAGTGGTCGGCCATGATAATGAAGACCGTGTCGCCGAACCAGGGTTTCGAGGAAGCCTGGCGGAGGAAATCTCCGATGGCCCAGTCGGTGTATTTCACCGCCGCGTTACGGCTCATCGGGTTCCCGTCGTACTCAATCCTTCCCTCAGGGTAGGTGTAGGGACGGTGGTTAGAGATGGTCATTATCTGGGCGAAGAAGAGTTCTCCGGCCTCATAGGAAGCGTCGAAGCGCTTCAGGGCCTCCCTGTAGGAGTCCTCGTCGGAGGTCCCCCAGATGTTCGCCATGATTATGGCGTCCTTGTCGTAGGTCTTCTTGTCCACTATTTCGTAGCCGCAGGCGCCGTAGAATGTGCCCATATTGTCGAAATAGCTGTCGCCGCCGTAGATGTAGCGGGTGCTGTAGCCGTTACGGCGGAGCACCTCCCCGGTGGAGAAGAGGCCGCTGCAGTCCGGGCGTTTCACGAGGCTCTCGCCGGTGGAAGGCGGGATGCACAGCGTCACGGCTTCAAGGCCGCGGACGGTGCGGTTGCCCGTCGCGAAGAGGTTGTCGAAGACGAGACTCTTCTCAAGGAGCGTGTCGAGGTTCGGGGTAATGCCGTTGGTGGAGCCATAGCGGGTAAGGAAATCGGCGCTCAGGCTCTCGACAGTGATAAGGACGATGTTCTTCTTCACGGGAGGGAGGCTGTCGCGGACGGTGCGGATGCCGTCGGCATCCTGCCCACAAAGCTCCTGCTGGAGGGCCACCGCCTCATCCTGAGGCAGCATCTTGTAGAACTTGGCGTAGTCCAGTTCGTTGGCCATGAAGGCCTCGAGGAAATCCCAGCAGCCGTTCTCCTGGAGCTGCGTGGCGTAGAGGTTCTCGCGCTGGAGGGTGCGGTAGCCCCAGTGGAGCCAGGCGCCGCCGGCGAAGGCGCAGCCCGCCAGGACGGCGAGGGAAATCGCCCACTGCGTCCATGTGGCTACACCGCTCTCACGAATGTCCCTTCCGAGGTTCATGAGGTAGCATATTCCACCTGCTACAAGCAGCATTGCGAGGACCATCCACACTATAGGATAGGACTCCACAATGTTGCCGATCACCTCATTCGTGTAGACGAGGTAATCGACGGCGATGAAGTTGAAGCGGACTCCGAACTCTTCCCAGAAAACGACCTCGCTGAAAGCTATCGTCACCGCGGCGCAGGCGTAGAGCATCATTATGATGTATATTGCAGCCGTACGCCATCCCTTGCGGATGCGCGGGATGAACAGCTTGAGCGTGGCGCAGAGCAGCAGGAAAATCAGCACCCCGTTGACAATCGGGGGCAGGGGACCGCCGTATTCGTCGGTTATGTCATTGAAGAAGACAATATAGAGCGTAAACAGCAGGAAGGCTCCCCAAAGGATGTATCCCCACGGCTTCCGGTATTTGTCGTCCGTCATGAAGGTGTAGGCGAAGAATGCCGGCACCAGGGCGATGGCCGTGAACGCTACGTCGTTGAGAAGGCCCAGCCCGAAGATGGCCAGCCAGTCCTTCCAACCCCAGTCGACAACCGTCACGGGGTGCAGGATCAGCACTATCCTGACAAGCACTCCGAGGACCAGGGTGAGCAGAAGGAAACGCGGTGCGAAAAAGGCGAACCAGTCCTTGGCTTTTATCTTATTCATATGCTTTTGTTTTTCGGAACAATGACATTCAGTGCCGCAGGGACTATATCCACCACTATTTCGGTCCCCTTCCGGCAGGGGTCGCCGTCATAGTGGGCCGGGCCGTCCTGGCTGCGGCGTATGACTATGTGCTTCCCGCGGAGCATCTTCACGCGGCGGCTGGTGTGCGCCCGGCCGTCCAGCAATTTGGTCGCGAGGACCGGAATCTCCACAGTCCTGAAGGGAGCCACCACGGTGACGTCCAGAAGTCCGTCCTGCACCAGTGCGAGCGAAGTGATACGCGCTTGATTGCCCCACTGGTTGGCGTTGCCCACCGTGACGAACACGGCCGGTGCGGTCAGCGCCTCTCCGTCGACTTCGATGGTGTAGGTCTCCGGACGGAAATGCTGCCAGATCTTCCAGGCGAGGGAAATATAGGTGCTGAGGCCGCGCTTCCCGGAGGTCGCGAACTGCCAGGCCACCTCGGCGTCAAGCCCGACGCCGGTGGTGCAGAAAAACGGGCGTCCGTCCACGAGGCCGTAGTCTATCGTCCGGGCGACACCGTCGAGAAGGGCGCGAAGCGCCTTCCGGGGGCGGCGGCTGATCCCGAGATGCAGTGCCAGACCGTCCCCGCTGCCGCAGGGGATGATGCCGAGCGCCTTGCCGGTGCCGACGATGCCCTGGGCCACCTCGCTGACCGTCCCGTCGCCTCCGACCGCGACGACGATGTCGGCGTCGCTTTCTCTCGCAAGGGTCGTGGCGTGGCCGGCGGACTCGGTCTGGCGCACAGCCGCCTGCACGCCGCTGCCCGCGGCGAAGTCCTCAATCAGGCGGAGAATCCTCCGTTTGGACTTCCCGCCGGAGACAGGGTTGACGATAAACAGGATCTTTTTCATATAAAACACAAAACGCCGTGACCTTGGGGCCACGGCGCTCTTTTTTATAAAGTCGGATTAAGCATTGAGCTTTTCCTCGACCTTGGCAACTGCATCGGCTACTGTAGCGATACCTGCGGTCTCCTCATCAGGAATCTTGATGCCGAAAACCTTCTCGAATTCCATAAGGAGCTCAACAGTGTCAAGTGAATCGGCTCCAAGGTCGTTGGTAAAGCTAGCGGACTCCGTAACCTCGGACTCCTCAACACCAAGTTTGTCAACTATGATGGCTGTTACCTTCTTTACAATTTCTTCTTTAGTCATAATGGGTTATTTTTGTTATTATTTATTTTCCAGTATTTACAAGGCGCAAAGCTAATAATTTTTTCCGACAAATAAAAGCGATATTATAAAAATAAGCCTCTGCAGTCTTACGGCCGTTTGCGCCCACGCAATCGTGAGTGGGAGGGGCCCATCGGAAGATGGGAGGGATAGGACCGAAGGTCCGTAGTCGTAAGACTGCAGAGGCTTGTTTTTACTTACGGCTGAGGGCGTACCAGATGCGCAGGCCGTTGATGGAGTTCAGCAGATAGAAGATGTATTTTATGAACATGACGACCGTGTAGCTGGAGGCGTCTGAGGAGAGCATGGTGTTGGCCCAGAGGAGTATCGAGAAGATGTTCACAAGGTTCCAGACTATCCACTGCTCGAAGAAGGCGAGAGACATCAGTATCTGGCCTACTATGTTGAGAGTCAGCACGGTAGCATCGAGAAAAACCTTCGGTCTGTCTATGAGCGACGCTTCGCCGAGCTTTGCGAGGTCGACCCTGTAGAGCACGAAATACGACAGTGCGATGCCGCCGGCGATGCTTGCGGCGACAAGGGCCCAGCCCTTGAGCGAGAGCCGCCTGGCCTTCACCTCCTCCTTTGCCGTCGCACCCCTTTTCCGCCACTGCCATATCCCTACGAACTGCATCGGCAGGAAATAGAACGCATGGAGGGCGAAATTGCCCATCACGCCGGTGTCATAGGCTATGACGGAGCCTATCGTCACATCCAGTATGCCGAAGATAAAGGTCCAGATGAGGCCGTTGGCGGAGAGGATTGTCGAGAGCACGCCGAAAAGCGAGCCGAACGCCGCGATGAGAAGCATCACGCGGCGCGCCGCCGGGTCCGCCAGCTTGAAGCCGGTCGTGATCGCTATCGCTATCAGCATGCCGGCCATAATGACGGAGGAGACTATCTTATTGAATTTCTTCTCGTCCCTGATCATTGAGATAATCTTTTATACGTTTGGCGAGGTCGGCTCCGACGAATGAGGCTAGCTCCTCGTCCGGCGCCGCCGCTATGCGGGCCACCGAGCCGTAGTGCAGCAGCAGCCTCTGTTCGGTCCTGTCTCCGACTCCTTTGATTTCCCGAAGGGCGGACTGGATCTGCGCCTTCGAACGCAGGTTGCGGTGGAAAGTGATGCCGAAGCGGTGGGCCTCGTCGCGGATCCGCTGCAGTACCTTGAGGGCCTGCGAGTTGCGGTCTATGAAAAGCGGATACGGGTCGCCGACCCGGATGACCTCCTCGAGCCTTTTGGCGAGGCCGACGACGGTCAGCCTTTCGGTAAGGCCCAGTTCGGCGAGCGCCTGGTAGGCTGCGTCAAGCTGTCCCTTGCCGCCGTCGATGACGACGAGCTGCGGCAGATCGTCCGGTGCTTCGGCGAGCATCCGCGAGTAGCGCCTGTTCACGACCTCCTTCATCGAGGCGAAGTCGTTGGCCCCGATGACCGTCTTTATCTTGAACTTGCGGTAATCCTTCTTAGAGGGCTCTGCGTTGCGGAAAACGACGCAGGAGGCCACCGGGTTCGTCCCCTGGATATTGGAGTTGTCGAAGCACTCCATGTGGACCGGTGCGACCTTCATCCCGAGGGCCTTCCTGAGGTCCTCGACCACAGACGCCCGGAATTCGTCCGGGTTCGTGTGCTCCTTCTGCTTGAGGGAGTTGAAGTGGAACTCCCTGGCGTTCTTGGCGCTGAGCTCGAGAAGGGCCAGTTTGTCGCCCCTCACCGGGATACGGAACTCCGTCCCGTCAATCTCGACATCCGGCCTGAAAGGAACGATAACCTCCTTCGATAGCTCGCCGAAACGGGATTCTATCTCCGCGACAAAGCTGCTGAGAACCGATTCCTGCGACTCCTCGATGTTCATCCTGAAGCCGAGATTGAGGGAAGTGATGATGGCTCCGCTGCGGATGCGGAGGAAGTTGCCGTAGGCATCCTGGCCGTCGAAGACGAGCGAGAAAACGTCCGCGTCGGTCTCCGAGACGGAGGAAACGATGGATTTCGAGTAGTGGTTGCTAAGAAGGTCCATCTTCTCCTTGAGTTCCTGGGCTTCCTCGAATTCGAGCGCTTCAGCGGCGGCGAGCATCCTCTCCCGGTAGCGGCGCACTATGTCGCCGGCGTGTCCCTGGAGGATGGAAACGATTTCTTCTATGTTGGCGGCGTATTCCGCACGGGAGATGGCGCCGATGCAGCAGCCCTTGCACTTGCCGATATGGAAATTGAGGCAGGGGCGGAACCTTTTGCGGAGTATGGCTTCAGATGTGATCTTCAGCTTGCAGGTGCGGAGCGGATAGATCTCCGAAAAGAGATCCACCATCGCCCTCGCGTGAAGGGCCGAGCTGTAGGGCCCGAAGTAGCGGTTACCTTTCGCGCGGTCAATCCTCCTCGTGATGAACACCTTGGGGAATTCCTCCCCGCTGACGCAGATCCATGGATAGGTCTTGGAATCCTTGAGAAGGATGTTGTAGCGGGGTTTGTACTGCTTAATGAGGTTGTTTTCAAGAAGGAGGGCGTCGGATTCGGAGTCCACGACGGAATACTGCACGTCGGCGATCTTCGACACGAGGAGCCGGGTCTTCGTGTTGAGCCGCTCCGCGGGGACGAAATACTGCGCCACCCTCTTGTGGAGATCCTTCGCCTTGCCCACATATATTACCGTACCCCCGGCGTCGTAATACCTGTAGACACCGGGGGAATGGGGCAGAAGCGCTATCTTCTCCTTTACCGTCACTTGCCGAGGGCGGCTTTCACGGCAGCTTCGATGCCCTCTTCGCGAAGGTCATAGGCGATGAGCTTCCCGTCGGGACCGAACAGCATTATCTGGGGGATATACCTGATCCCGTAGAGATCTCCGGGGATGCGCTGCGCGTTGATGATGGAGTTCCATGTGACGCCGAGCTCGCGGGCGGCCTTCTTCGAGTCCTCCGGCTTGTCGGAGACGGCGACGCTCAGGACGTCGAAATTCTCGCCGGCGTATTTCTTATACACTTCGCCGACTACCGGAATCTCCGCCCTGCAGGGAGGGCACCAGGAGGCCCAGAAATCAACGAGGATGTATTTGCCCTTGCCGACATAGTCGGAGAATTTGACGGTGGATTTCTCCGGGGAGGCGGGGTCCTGGACGACCGTGAAGTCCCTGAACATTTCGCCGACCTTGATGGAGAGGGCGTCTTCGTCGGCTGCGGGCTCTTCGGCCTCGACTGCGTTTTCAGCCTCGGCGGCTTTGGCGGATTTGCCTGCAAAGCAGCAGGATACGGCGCCGAGCGTAGCGGCGATTACGAGGAAGAGGATTTTTTTCATATCTTTGTCTTTTGGTTTCTGGAAGACAAAGATAATAAATTTTTTATGAGCCCGGACCCTTCCGTTTTCGACGACATAAGACCCTACTACGACAGCGAAATCCCTTCAGCGATGGAGCGTATCGCGTCGGATCCCGTATTCCCCATCATCGCGGCCTACGTGATGCCCGGCATCCCTCTCGAGGCTGCCAAGCGCAAGGTCCTGTCGATCAAGACCGCCCGTCAGCTCCAGGAGGACATCATGGCGGGAGTCATCGCCGAGATCCTCAGCAAGAGCTCCGACGGGATGACCTACGAGGGCCTGGAGCACATCGACCCTTCCGGCGCCTATCTTTTCATCTCGAACCACAGGGATATCATGCTGGACGCCGCAATCCTCCAGTATATCCTCGTAATCAACAACCTCCCCTCCACGGAGATCACCTTCGGGGCCAACCTTATGAACCCGAGGATAGTCGTCGACATAGGCAAGGCCAACAGAATGTTCCGCGTCGAAAGGCCCTCCGCGGCCACTTCCGCGCGCGAGTTCTACAACATCTCCCGTCACCTTTCCGACTATATACGCTACACCGTGACCGGGAAGAACGCCTCCGTCTGGATTGCCCAGAGGAACGGGCGCACCAAGGGCGGTGTGGACAAGACCGACCAGGGCGTCATCAAGATGCTCGGCCTCAGCGCCGAGGGCGACCAGGTCAGGGCCATGGCGGACCTCCACATCACCCCGATGGCGATTTCCTATGAATACGAACCCTGCGATTTCGCCAAAGTAGCCGAGACCGCCGCCCTCGAGCGCCAGGGCTATTACACCAAAAAGACCGGCGAGGACCTCAACAGCATCCTCTCCGGCGTGACCACCCCGAAGGGCCGTATCCACGTGAAAATCTGCAAGCCTCTCACCGAGGAGGACTTCGCCCCGTTCGCCGGCCTCCCGGGCAACGGCTTCAACCGTGCCGTCGCCAGCCTACTCGACAGCCGCATCCGTCCGGCCTACAAGATTATGCCCACTGCATACATCGCCTCCGATATTCTCTCCGGCAATGACCTGCAGGACAATCCGAACTACACGGAAGCCGAAGCTTCCGCTTTCCTCAACCATATCAAGGGCTGTCCGTCCTCCCTCCGCAGCCGACTCCTTTCCCTCTACGCCGCCCCGGTGATGTTGTAATAAGTGCGGGAGAAACGATCGAAGGACAGGGGAAGCGTTGAAGAATAAAGGGGAAGCGCAGAAGGAGCCGAAGCTATTCGCATCGTTTCAGATAGAGCTCGAGTGTGTTCTCGAGGAGGCAGGCGGTGGTCATGGGACCGACGCCGCCGGGGACGGGCGTGATGAAGGAGGCCTTCGGGGCGACCTCGTCGAAGAGGACGTCGCCGCAGAAGGCGCCGGTCACGGGGTCGCGGTTGATGCCTACGTCGATGACGACGGCGCCGTCACGGACCATGTCGCCGCGGAGGGTCTCCGGGTGACCTGAGGCGACGACGATGATGTCGGCCTCGCGGGTCACTGCGGCGAGGTTCACCGTGCGCGTGTGGCAGATAGTCACCGTCGCGTTGGCATCCAACAGAAGCTTCGCGACGGGGAGACCCACGATGCGGCTGCGGCCGATTACGACGGCCCGCTTGCCCTGGGGCTCAATGCCGTAGGCATCAAGCAGTTTCATTATGCCCTTCGGAGTGCATGGAATGGCGCAGGGGCGCTTCTGGAAGAGGGCCGCGACGTTTCCGGGGTGGAAGCCGTCGACGTCCTTTTCCAGAGCGATGGCGGCGATGATGCGGTCCTCGTCGATGTGCCGAGGAAGGGGAAGTTGAACGAGGATGCCGTCAACGGACGGGTCGGCGTTGAGGTCGGCGATGACCGACAGCAACTCGTCCTCGGAGGCAGAGGCCGGAAGTGCAACCGTAGTGTTGCGCATCCCCGCCTTCTCGCAGGCGATGGCCTTGTTGTGCACATACACGGCGCTTGCGGGATCGTCCCCAACGACAATCACCGCAAGGTGCGGCGCCCTGGCGCATCCCGCCACGCGGGCAGCCACTTCCGCCCGCAACTCCGCCGCAATCTTTTTTCCGTCAATAATAACCATATCAAGGAATTTCTGCGCCCGGCCTACCAGACTGGACGGATGGTATAACCTAAAAAGCGGTATCCCCCCAACACTTCTACCGAAGGCGTAGCTGGCTTTAGTTCATAAAGGTCGTGCTGCCCGTCATCCCAATATCCCCATTCAAATGGATCAGCCCCGGAGTGAAGCCATAAATTAACCACTTTAGCCCGACTATACGGATTTCTTTTATCACTGGATAGTCCTGACAACCAGTAGAACCCCTGATGATATGTCACATAAGGCAGACCCATACTGTCATGCCAACTAGTGGTCTCGTTCACCAGACTGTCGCCGTCTTTATACCCCTCCAGAGGGAAATAAAGGGATTGTCCGACATAACCGGGCACAATGCTGTAGAAACGTACGCCACCATCTTCAAAAACAACCTCACAGTTATTTAAAAGTTCATTAAATTGTCGCAATGTGGGGACACGCCACTGACCACCCAGGGTCTGATAGGCCGCATCATCCGCATAGTCATAACCACTGAATGATGTCTTCCCGTCCTCGTCATTATAACGGCTGAAATGATAACGGTCTCCATATGCTCCAATCCCACCGTCAAAGTATTTATAGTGCTCCCAGTCATAAGTGGATTTTGGCGTGACTTCTCCCCACGCATAATAATTTCCGGCCTCGAAAGGTGATGACGCGCCGACATTGCTTTCCGCCCAATACACACTGAGACCCATATCAACGGCTCCGTCGGGAAGACCGCTTACCGTCACGTTACAGAAACTATATGCATCGCCGCAGTAGGCACCAATCACCCCATTACCTTCCCTGAGTGCCCTCACGGTAGCATAATTACTGGTTCCTTTTTTTACCGAAACAATCTCAGGTGTCAGACTGTACCACGACACTTCACGATTGGTCGTCCCCTCGGGATCCACGAATGCATACAACTCCTTGAATTCCCCGCATTTTAAATTAACGGAAGAAGGGCTTATCGTAGTTTTAGTTGCTTTCACTTCATCCACGTATATAAACAGCTCCGCCTCCTTTCCGCCGCACGTCGCCGTGATGGTCGTGGTTCCCAATGATTTTGCCTTCACTGAGAATTTTCCCGGGATCCTCTCATCCAGTGTCAATTCCGCGACGGAAGGGTCGGAATTATTTAAGACAATGTTATTTCTATCAGTAGCAGTGAGAGGATAATAGTAGGCCTGCATGTCTTCCAAAATTTCACCGACAGCCATGGATATCGACGTATACTCGCCGAAAGACAACATTTGGACAGGGACAGTCACCCTGACGTTGCAATGCGCCTCTTTGTCTCCGCAGCGGGCGGTGATGACGGCATCGCCCTCGAAAAGGCCGGCATTTACCACGCCTGTCTCCGAAACCGTGATATTCGATTTGTTCGATGACCACGTCACGTCCATATATAGATTTTCCGGTTCAGACGAAACGTAAAGCTGGAACTTTTCTTTTACGGACAGGTCGATCTCTTCCGGATAAACACTTATCGCGACGAGTTTCACCTCCTCGCTCTCTTTGACCTTGTCCTTCTTGCAGGAAACGGCAAGCGAGGCATTGAGCACTGCAAGGACGATGCAAAAAAATTTCTTTGAAGACATATCAACGTTTTAAGCTTCGCAAATATAGGTAAAATTTGAATCGAATCGATTTTTTGACTATCTTTCGCCTCCTATACAACCTGATGAAATGAAAAAATTATTTACTCTGACCCTTCTCGCCGCCCTTCTTCTCGCGGGCTGCAGCAAGAAAAAAGTCGAAGTGGCCCTCCTCGGCGACAACGCTTTCGCCGACGGTTCCGCAACCCTGACCCTCCTGCTCTCGGAGGTCTCATCCGGCGAAGTGACAGTGGGCCTTTCATATCTGAACAGAGACATGGGCGCCAGCAAGGCCATCCCCGGCGGAGCCCTTTCCTACGCCAATCCCGTTTCCATAGCCCCCGGATCGACAAGCGCCCGGATCAAGGTCAGCCTCGATGACAGCAGTCTTGCCGACGGAGACTACTGCGCAGTCTTCGGCATAAGCTATGCAAGCGGAGCCCTTATTTCCAGGACCAGCATCGCCACCGTCTATCTCAAGATAGGCGGCGGTCCCCAGCCGATAGAGCCCCAGCTCATGAGCTCGTGGAAAGTCGAGCAGCGCAGCGCTCCGTACACCAATGCAGATCTTGGCACCGACACTTATCTCGACCTTGCCGCGACAGTTCCCGGCATTAAGTATTTCTGGGTCGAAGCCAACACTGACGCCGACCTCGCACAGTACTACGGCGGCACCGTCGAAGGCCTCCTGCAACATTTCTCGGACAATATCTCAGAGCAGATGGCCGATGGAGCCTCTATCGGAGACCTTCTCTGGAGCGCAAGCGAAGCCTCGTCGATTTACGCCGTCTACTGGAACCCCGGGCCGACCAATTTCTACATCATGGAGTTCGACTCCACCGGCAAGGTCACGGGCCGCTACGGCAAGACTCCCATGGACCTTTTCAACTACGATGAATATTTCGGCTCCCTGACCCTTACGGACAAGAGCGCCGATTGGCCCGTCACCTACTCGGGCGTGGAAAGCTACAGCTTCCCCGACGGAGCGGCCGACAGTGAATACTTCACCGTCGCCGGGACCGGCAGCACCCCCTACAGTTTCATCCTTGAAAAGGAAGACATCATCAAGACCGAAGAAGACCTCCGGAGCTATATGCTTGATGATTTCCTCAATTACTATGCATCCGACGTGATCTGCGGCAGTACCGCAGCCGACCTCTACTATACCGCGCCCGGCAAGCAGTGCTCACTCTATGAAGCCGTCAAAGGCAACTTCTCCGCCTATCTGATCGCCTACGACCCCGAGACCGGTTACCCTACAGGAGCATACTCCAGGTGCGATTTCACCGATGTCGACGGAGCCGATCCCGCGCCCTCCGGAGCGGCAAGGCGCCACGCTCCCGCAAGGAAGGCCCCCGCTTCCATAAAAATGCTTAAACCTACACGATGAGGCCACTATACCTTACCAACACCCTTACAAGGGAAAAGGAACTTTTCAAGCCCATACATCCCGGCCACGTAGGGATGTACGTATGCGGTCCGACCGTCTATGGTGACGCGCACCTCGGCCACGCCAGGCCGGGCGTCACCTACGACGTCCTCTTCCGCCTCCTAAGGCACCTCGGCTACAAGGTGCGCTACGTCCGCAATATCACGGACGTAGGCCACCTCGAGCACGACGCCGACGAGGGCGAGGACAAGATTGCGAAGAAAGCACGTCTTGAGGAGCTGGAGCCCATGGAGGTAGTCCAGACCTACACCGAGCGCTACCACGAAGCCATGCGGCTCCTAGGAGTGCTGTCGCCCTCGATAGAGCCACGCGCCTCCGGCCACATCATCGAGCAGATTGAAGCCGTCAAGAAGATCCTTGACGCCGGCTACGCCTACGTCTCCAACGGCAGCGTCTATTTCGACGTGGAGAAATACAATGCCGACTTCCACTACGGCGTCCTCTCCGGAAGGACGCTGGACGCTACCCTCGAGGGCACGCGTTCCCTTGACGGACAGTCGGACAAGAAGGCCCCTTACGATTTCGCGCTTTGGAAAAAGGCCGAGCCGGAGCACATCATGCACTGGCCGTCGCCGTGGGGAGAAGGCTTCCCCGGCTGGCACCTCGAGTGCTCCGTGATGGGAGAAAAATACCTCGGCCGTGAATTCGACATCCACGGCGGCGGCATGGACCTCATGTTCCCCCACCACGAGTGCGAAATAGCCCAGAATCAGGCTTCCCGCGGCACCCAGGGCGTCCATTACTGGGTCCACAACAACATGATAACCATCGAAGGTCAGAAGATGGGTAAGTCCCTCGGCAACTTCATCACCCTTCCGGAGCTTTTCTCCGGAAACCATCCGAAGCTCGAGAGGGCCTATTCCCCGATGACCGTCCGTTTCTTCATCCTCCAGGCCCACTACAGGAGCACCCTCGACTTCTCCAACGAAGCCCTCGAAGCGGCAGGCAAGGGATACCGCAGGGTGATGCAGGCGGCCCGCGATCTCGCGGCCGTGCCTTCGGCCCCCGGCGAGCCGTCTCCGGCCGTCGCGGCCCTCGTCGAGAGCGTCTGGGACGCCCTCTGCGACGACCTCAACACTCCGATAGCTCTCTCCCGCATCTTCGACGCCGTAAAGATGATAAACACCGGCGGGCTGAGCCCCGCTGACGCGGATGCGCTGAAAAAGCTCTTCTCCGAGGCCCTCGAAGGGGTGCTCGGGCTCACCGACGACGAGGCCGCCGGCTCCTCGAAGGCCGAGAAGGCCCTCGAGGGCGTGATGGACATCGTGCTGGAGAGCAGGAAGAAGGCGCGCGAGGAGAAGAACTGGGCCGAGAGCGACCGCATACGCGACGCCCTCGCCGCCCTCGGCATCACTGTCAAGGACTCTAAGGAAGGCTCGACGTGGACACTCTGAAATTCGTTTCCTGGAACGTAAACGGCCTGCGCGCCGTCGCCGGCAAGGGCTTTGCGGACATCTTCGTGGAGCTGGACGCCGACTTCGTCTGCCTTCAGTTTGCGGACATCTTCGTGGAGCTGGACGCCGACTTCGTCTGCCTTCAGGAGACGAAGCTGCAGGCCGGCCAGATAGACCTCGAGTTCCCCGGCTACACCTCATGGTGGAATTATGCCGAGAAGAAAGGCTATTCCGGGACCGTAATATACACGCGGCGCAATCCCGTCGGCGTCCGCTACGGAATCGGGATTCCGGAGCACGACACCGAAGGGAGGGTCGTGACCCTCGAGATGGAGAAATTCTTCCTTGTGTGCGTCTATACCCCCAATTCGCAGGACGGCCTCCGGAGGCTGGACTACAGGATGTCGTGGGAGGATGCCTTCAGGGCCTTCCTCAAAGGCCTTGAGGCCGAAGGGAAGCCCGTTGTCGTCTGTGGCGACATGAACGTCGCCCACGAGGAGATCGACCTCAAGAATCCTGACACCAACCACTTCAACGCCGGTTTCTCCGACGAGGAGAGGGGAGCGTTCGGGAAACTTCTCGAGGCGGGTTTCATCGATTCGTGGCGGAAGCTGCACCCCGGGGAGGCGAAGTACTCCTGGTGGAGCTACCGCATGGCGGCCCGCGAGAGGAACGTCGGGTGGCGCATCGACTATTTCCTGGTGTCGGAAGCCCTCGCCCCCTCGATTGCAGGAGCTGATATCCTCAACGACATCTACGGTTCGGACCACTGCCCCGTGACCCTGACGCTCAACCTGTAATGCTGAAAAAGTACCTTATAGTATTCCTTATTTCGATGGTGCCGCTCATCGAGCTTCGAGGCGCCATCCCCTACGCCGTTGGCTTCAAGCTGCCGCTAGTGCAGTCCTACATCGTCGCCGTTATCGGCAACATGCTTCCCGTACCGTTCATATACCTGTTCGGCCGCAAATTCCTCGAGTGGGGAGGGAAGCTCAAGTACGTAGGAGGCTTTTTCAGATGGTGCCTTGAGAAGGGTGAGAAGGCGGGCGCCAAGCTCGAATCGAAGGCCGGACACGGGCTCTACATAGCCCTGCTGCTCTTTGTCGGTATCCCCCTGCCGGGGACCGGAGCATGGTCCGGGACGCTGGCGGCCAGCCTCCTGAACATGGACTTCAAGAAGAGCATCCTTTATGTTATGCTTGGAGTGGTGCTCGCCGGCGTCATAATGCTGGCGGCGTCCCTCGGGGTCTTCGGTGCGTTCAGGCTTTTTACGCCTTAATCCTGTCCAGATAGACGAGTATCTGCCTGAAGAGGTCCGCCTGCGAGACGGGCTTTTCTTTCGAGTCGCTGACCACGAGGTCGAAAGTGTTGCCGGGAAGCTGCCTGCGGCCTATCTTGAAGCGGGCGCGGGAGCACTTGGCCATAAACTCGATGGGGAATTCCTCTTTCTTTATGAGAGATATGAAAAGATCCGGCTCGCCTTTGAGCATAAGGCCGAATTTCTCCTTTGAAGGGCGGCCGAACCAGTTGAGGTCCTTGCGGAGGATGGTCGTCTGGATGCTGGTTATGAGCCTTTCGCCTTCGCTTAGGCGGCGGAAGTCGAAGAAGAATATCTCACCCTTGATTTCGTGCTCACGGAAGAAATTGACCAGAAGGCCTTTACACTCGTCGAAAGAGGTGTCCTCGACATCGATGAAAGCGACCGCCGAACGGAGTCCTGAGACCGGGACTATGCCGGTCGGCACGGTGCTCGAGTACTTTTTAAGGCACTGACGGCGGAAAATCCCCTTGATTCCTTCTACTACGTTCATTTACCGGCTGCAGCTATAAGTTTGCGTATCTCGGCTTTCGCGTCTCTCCAGCGGGGGACGTCGATCTTTGTACCTATGACCTCGACCACCTTGGCCGCGATTATGGAGCCGATCTCGCCGCAGGTCCTGAGGGGCATCCCGAGGGAGTGGGCGTAGAGGAAGCCGGCGGCGTAGGTGTCGCCTGCGCCGGTCGCGTCTATGGTCGCGGCGGGCCAGGCCTCGATGTAGTGGTATTCATCACCGCTCTGGACCATGGAACCGTCCTTGCCGACCTTGACGACGGCGATGTCGCAGTGGTGCGAGAGCTCTTCGAGGGCCTCGCGGCGCTCAAGCTTCGTGAAGGCGCGCGCTTCGGTCTCGTTGGCGAAGACGATGTCCACGTAATCGTCTACGAGGCTGTGGAGGAAAGCCTCATTGGATTCGACGACATTGTAGGAGGCCATATCGATGGAGATGATGCAGCCCGCGTCCTTGGCCATGCGCACCGCGGTGCGGATGAGGTCCTGGTTCTGGACAAGGTAGCCCTCGATGTGGAAGTAGTCGTAGCCCTCGAAATACTCGGGTTTGAGGTCGTCCGGGCCCATTTCAAGGGCGGAGCCCATATAGTCGGCGAACGTCCTTTCGGCGTTGGCGCCGGTGATGAAGACCATGCAGCGGCCTGAGGACTTGGTGCCGTAGAGCATCCTGGCGCGGACGCCGAATTGCTCCATGGTGCTCTTGAAGAGGTTGCCGAGGTCGTCGTTGCCTATCTTGCCTATGTAGCCGGACGGCATGCCGAAGATGGAGGTGCAGGTAATTGTGTTGGCCGCGCTGCCGCCGGGGACGTACTTGACGCCTATCTCCTTGAGGGTGGACCAGATCTTGTCGCCCGTCTCCATGTCGACGTGCTGCATGCTTCCCCTGGGCAGGTGGAATTTTCTGAGCAGAGTGTCATCAGGGAGCACCGCGAGGATGTCTGTAAGGGCGTTGCCGATACCGAGGATAGATTTCATACAAAGATTGTTTCTGAATTGCAAAATTAAGAATTTGTTTTGAAAAAATTGACTAATTTTGTGGAGATGAACGGAAAGGT
>CADAXR010000040.1 GCA_902791945.1 uncultured Bacteroidia bacterium | reverse complement strand
TCAAACAAGGGTAACTAAAAAGGAGTCCTGCCTCTGCGGCAGAACCCATGTCCGGTCGCAAATATACCAATTTTCCGACAAAACAAAAAAGATTTCCCGGCTATGATACCCCCACGACCATTATTTTCTTCCGCATCAAAGCTAACCTTCGAGAATCTGCCCTGCGGCGTTCTTGGTGTCCACTTTCTCGATGATGCGAGTCAGGGTACCATCCTCGTCGAAGATGAATGTGCGGCGAAGCGTCCCAAGGACGGTCTTGCCGTACATTTTCTTCTCGCCCCAGGCGCCGAAGTCCTGCAGCATCCGAGTCGAAGTGTCAGCCAGCAGGCGGAACGGAATCTCATACCTGGCCCTGAATCCGGTGTGCGAGGCCGCGCTGTCCTTGCTCACACCGACGACATTGTATCCCGCCGCCGTCAGTGCGGCATAATTGTCCCTGAACGAGCAGGCCTCCGCCGTACATCCCGAAGTGTTGTCCTTGGGATAGAAGTAGATTATCGTTTTCTTACCGTTTCCGA
Organism: uncultured Bacteroidia bacterium; assembly: GCA_902791945.1. Classification (GTDB taxonomy): domain Bacteria; phylum Bacteroidota; class Bacteroidia; order Bacteroidales; family UBA932; genus Cryptobacteroides. The sequence continues at coordinate 17,957 of CADAXR010000040.1, read as the reverse complement.
CGAACTCCTCCGAACTCACCATCTTCCCGTCCTGGTCCATAACCTCAAACGACGGCATCTTATCTCCAATTTTCAGCATAACAAAAAGTATTTCTCTCCAAATATACTCATAAATCCCTTCCCAACCAAAGGCCTTTGGGGAAGGTCAAGGCCTTAAAATCCGACCTTCCCCAAGAATGAGGCGATCAGGTCCCTTTCCAGGCCAAAAGTTCTTGCCAATTGCGGGACTGTCGTCCTCATTGTCCTCCACAGATACGGAATGATCCGAGCCTTTTTCTCTATGGACAAATCCTGAAGAGATCTTTGGAACCATCTCTGACAGACATCGTTTACGCTCAGAAGAAATTCGGCATCGGTCTGCATTTTTCTTGGCAGGTCTACCAGTTTCTGATGCAGTTCCGCGGCATTCTGACCACCTACCGTTTTAAGAAAGAATGCCGGATCATTGTTGAATGCCTGCTCAAGAAAAGACACATCGCAGAAACTTCCCGGATCCAGTTCCCCGTTTTCATCTATCAGCCACGGGACATCTCTGAGATCATCCCCAGTATGCATAATCTGCTCACGTTCCCTCTTGCGCAAATCAGATACCTTTCTCAAACCGGGGTTCAGGCTCACGCCGCCCAGGAACATAGCCCTATACGATGACCATTTATAGTTGGACACGCTACACCCATTGTCCAGAGCATTTCTGGGAATATATGCCAAGGCATTCCGGATATACCAGTCACTGTCCAGCCATAGGACTTTCACATCAGTATGGCGCATAACAGACCGTTCCCCGTAACGGCGGCTGAACCACATAGAGTACATCTTCTTTACTTCCTGCCCATATCGGTCGGCATCAGCCTGGCTCCTGGCCAGGACTGCGATATGGCTATGGTTTGACACGACAGCATATATTATTACAATGGTATCGCAGCGTCGCGCCGCCACACAAATGATTTTTACCATCGCGTCATAATCCTTCTCATCCCGACACAGGATGACTTTTTCCATACCCTCCATACTGATATGGAACGGAAACACCCTGGCCTGACCGCCGGACGGCAATGTTCTCCAAAAGAATTGTTTCATGGGGCTGCTTCTTACTTTGTAAGGTTTGATAGTTTTCTTATTCATCGGGTTTTGGGGAAGGTCGGATTTCAGTGGCGGGACCTTCCCCATTGATTCGTGAACACAAGCGCTGAGCGGCCATTTCCGTGGGGAAGGTCAAGGCCTTAAACTCCGACCTTCCCCAAGAATGAGGCGATCAGGTCCCTTTCCGGGGCAAGGGGCTGTTATTCCTCCCTGTTGAGACCGTATTTTTTGATGAGGACGGAGATTTCGGGGTCGAGGTTGCCGCGGTAGATGAAGGAGCGGTTGAGCCTCACTGCATTGAGGTAATGCTGGACGGCTTCCTTGTCGTCGCCGCTGCGGGAGAAGAGAATGGCCTTCAGGTACTCCGTCTTGTCTGTGGAAGGGAGCTTCCGGAGTATTTCCATCGCAGAGAGGTTGTAGTCCATAGCGGCAAGGGCGACGGCGGCGTTGAAGTCCCCGTAGGGCCGGAGCAGAGTCAGCGCGGTCTCATAATCGCGGTCCTCAAGGGCACGGACTCCGCGCATATAGATGGTGTCAAGGACTGTCGTGTGGACGGTGTCCTTTACCATCCCCCTCCGGTGGAGGAAAAAGTCGAACCGGACCGTGCGGAGGCGGGGATACAACGCCTCCCGGAGACGCCTGTAATAGGGTTGCAGAGCCATCTGGTGCTCCCTCTCGTCAGGATCTTTCACAGAAAACCGTCGACGGAAATCTTCCTTCTCCGATGCTGTCAGGAGCGTGTCAGCCTCGACGAGAGCCGCGAGATAATCCCAGTTCTCGGGATTGCTCCCGGTGATAAAACGTATCTTCTGCGCCTTCCTCACGGGCTCCCCCGAATAGGTCTCGTCGAGATTATAAGAAAGCCCCTCCTCCCGTCTCAGCGAATCCCGGCAGTGCCTTACGTACTTTTTGAAGTAGTCCGAGACCGAGGCCGAACGGGCGGAGGCCAGCTTTGTGTTCACCGCATAGCCGCCCTCCGGCGAGCAGGATGCCGTGACCATTATGGAGTCCATGTCGAACTCCCGGTTCCCAATAAGGCTCCGAAGGTTTCCCTTTATCCTCGAAATCTCCCCTGAATTGGCCGAAAAGCCTTCATCGACGTCCGCCCGGCCGGGCCGGAAGGCGATGTAGCAGGCAGTATTTGCCGTTGCGCGGCGCTCTATAACCTTTGTCATATACCGCTCCGTCGGATCCAGGAAAGAAGAGATTGAGCTGATATAGAAAGTAAGCGGCTCGGCGGCGGGAATGGTATAGATGTTCCTGTCCTCCTCGTAGATGCCGCCGGAAAGGGATACAAGCACCCTGGACAGCTTCGGCCTCGTGTTTATCGTCTGGACGTATTCGTAGGTAAAATCGCCTCCGGAAGAGACCATCACGGTGTCGAGCCGTATCCCATCGGTCACGAGAGGAGCCTTGACATAACGGGAGAACATCTTGTCCTTCATCGCCTTCTTCTTTTCGTTACGGCTTATGCGGTAACGGCTGGTGTAATGCTCTACGGCATCCCTCGCCGAAACCCCGTAAATGGAACGGTAACGCTCGTCGGAGACGACCGTCGAGTCGGTCTTCAGGGCATAAAGCTCCGGAATATTCCTTCGGAGAAAGATCTCCAGGGCCTTCGAGTCGATAAAAAGAGTGGAGTCCGTCACAATGGACGAGAGGAAACGGTTGTAGCGCTCGTAGCCCCTGAGCTGGCGCTCACGGTACCCCTTGCCCGTGATGACCACGGGGTCGAGGCGGACGCTGTCCTCCAGCACGTACATATCCGGATTGAAGCGGATCTGCCACCTGCTGTCCTGCATAGCGGCAGGGACGGTGATTTGGAAACGGATGTCCACCTTCCCTTTGCGCTCCGCGATGTTGCGGAACCGGGCCGTCACAATGGCGGCCTGAAGTACATCCGTCGCGACCATCTCTCCGGTCTCCTCATCCCTTATCGCATTCATGATGAGGATTTTCTCGCCGTTCTCGCCCGCCACGGAAAAGGTGTCGCGGCGGGCCTTGTCGACGTGGAGCTCCGGAAGGTCGCTCTCATAGTTTTTGGAAAGTGAGAGCGTGGGGTTCACGTTCTCTTTCGAAAGGTTCTTCACCTTGAGGGACGATGCGCATCCGAGCGCCAGTCCGAGAAGAAGGGAAGCGGCAATGGCATGTTTTCTTTTCATAAGAAATTAAGGTTATCGTAACAGTAATAACGTCATCGGGCACAATATGCCCTCTGACACCCTTTTACGACGGCCCCATGCCTTTTGGCCTTTCGTATGTTATGTTATTTCACTACAGGCGAGAGCGAGTAGGTGAATTCGTAAGGCTGAGCCTTGATAAGATAAGCGTCCATAGGGATCCTTCCCCACGAGTTGATGCCGCCGACCCCGGCCTGCTTCGCCTCGAATAAGACGCATGTCTTGCCGAGGGAACGCTGGTTCTCAAAGGCCCTTGCCTTGAGGGACAGGGAGTGCTGCGGCCCGCCGACCTGATTGTTGGTCCCGTTGGCACGTACAGGGGTGCCGTTCCACGTGCAGTCGAGTTCCTCGATGCTGAACGGGAGAGCCGAAGCGGAGAAACGGTCCCCGCCCCTGATCTCCAGGCCGGTGCCCGCATCATCAAGGATGCGGAACCAGCGCAGGCCCGTGTGGGTCCCGGACTCCTGTGTACGGACATACCCATAGTGGTACTGGTCCTCGACCCTCTGTACATAGTGACCGACAAGGGTCGAGGAGATACGGTCCTCGTAGTTCTCCCATGGCCCGCGGCCGAAGAAATCGACGACGGAATACCTGCCAGGCATCGTGAACTTCATGCCGAAACGGAACATGGGCGGCATCTCGGAAAGCCCTCCCGCATCGCGGAGGCTTTCCCTGACTATGATCCGCCCGTCGCCACCGACGGTGTATTCCATAACGACGGCGGCTCCGCCGAAGGGTTCGTATTCGACTTTCACACCCTCGGGAAGCGCGCTGAAGCTCCTGACCCGAAGCTCCGGACTGCGCCAGACGCCCCATTTGTCATTGAGCTTAGCTCCCATGTCGTTCTCGACTAACGCTCTCCAGAAATTGGGCAGGAGAGGCTCGGAAAGCATCTGTTTTCCATCGACGACATAGCTGGAGAGGGCTCCGTCGAAGAAGACGGCCTCCCAGCGGTGACGGCCGAAGGTACCGGAATACGAAGCGCCGTTATCACCGCCCTTGAAGACGGCGGCGACAGACGAAGGAGTCTCCAGGCCCTTCGGCGACTCGCTGAGGACAAACTGGTCATAGGCGACCTGCTCGAGCGCATCCTGAAGCGCGGTCGCCCTCTTGAGGACGTACCTGACGCAAAGGAAGGCGTCGGAGCCGGCAGGGACCTTCACGGTGCGGCCGAGAGTCACGACGGCGGACTTCTGCGGGGCGACGTCGAGATTCTCGACGACACCGCCCGCAAGCCTCCTGCCGTCCGCCTCCACACTCCATTCAAGCCTGTACTCCGACAGGTCCTTGAAGAAGAACTCGTTGAAGACGGACACCTTGTACTCGCCGTCGGAGCTGACGAGAGAGGTGCGGATGTCCTGATACTGGTATCTCACCTCATAGGCGTGAGGGTGGAAGGAACGGTCCGCCGCGACGACGCCGTTGCAGTTGAACGACCCGTCGGAAGGGTCGTATTCATTGAAGTCGCCGCCGAAAGCAAAAATATGGTCGGTCCCCTCTTCGGAAGAAGGCCAGAGTATCGCCTGGTCCTGGAAATCCCAGATGAAGCCGCCCTGATAGGCCGGGTACTTGCGGACGAGGTCCCAGTACTCCTTGAAGTTGCCCATGGAGTTACCCATCGCGTGGGCGTACTCGCACTGGATAAGGGGTTTCGAGTGGTTGGAGGAGGCGTAGGCCTCACACCAGGCCGGAGTGGCGTACATAGGACACATTATATCCGTGTTGGCACCTCCCTCGGCCCTTTCATAGTGGACGGGCCTCGAGGGATCGAACTCTTTGATCCACTTGTAGCAGGCGGCGAAATTGCTCCCGTCGCCGGCTTCGTTTCCGAGACTCCATATTATAATGGACGGGTGATTGAAGTCGCGGAGGACCATACGGCGGTCTCTCTCGAGGTGCGCCGCGGCGAAGAGAGGGTTGTTCGCGAGGGTTTTCGAAGGGTCGTAGCCCATGCCGTGGGACTCGATGTTACCCTCGTCGAGGACATAGATGCCGTACTCGTCGCAGAGGTCGTACCACTGAGGGTCATTGGGATAGTGGCAGGTGCGGACCGCGTTTATGTTGAGGCTCTTGAATACCTTGATGTCGCGTATCATCTCCTCGCGGGTCACGTTGTAACCGCCGTACGGGCTGAGCTCGTGGCGGTTGACGCCCTTGATGAGGACGGGCTGTCCGTTGACAAGGAGCTGTCCGCCCTCGATACGTACGTCCCTGAAGCCGTAACGGATCGAAGTGCTTTCGCAGACTCCCTTCTTGTCGGAGACCGAGACGTTCATAGTGTAAAGCGACGGCGTCTCAGCCGTCCAGGGCATCACTTTCCCCTCGGCCTTGTACTCGGCGTCGATGCACTGCAGGCCGTCGGAGGTCTTCTTGAAATGGCCGGTGAAGATGTGGCTGGAAATCGCTCTTCCGTCCGGGGAAACGGATTCGAATTTCACCTCCGTTATCCCCTTTGAAAACTCGGCGTGGAGCTTCACGTTGCCCTTGCTGTCGGCACTGATGCGGACGTTTTCGAGCCTCCGGGGCTCCCTCGTGTAGAGGTACGCCCCGCGGGCAATGCCGCTGAAGCGCCAGAAGTCCTGGTCCTCGAGGTAGGTACCGTCGCACCAGCGGAAGATTTCGAGGGCAATGGTATTCTCCGCCCCCGGCTTCACGAATTTGGTGATGTCGAAACGGGCCTCAAGCTTTGAATCCTGGCTGTAGCCGACCTCCTTTCCGTTGACGAAGACACGGAGACAGGATGTGGCGCTGCCTATGAAAAGACAAATCTGCTTTCCCTTCCAGGAGCTGTCGATGAACACCTTGCGGCGGTACTGGCCGACGTGGTTGTGCTCCTCCGGGACTATGGGAGGGTTGTTCACATAGTGGCCGCGCCAGGGGTATCCGATGTTGAGATACATAGGGTCCCCGTAGCCGCAGAGCTCCCAGAGGCCGGGCACCGGGATCTCGTCCCATGAGGAGTCGTCGTAGCCGACGGCTTCGAAGCCCGCGGCCCTTCCGGAAGGGTTCTCCGAAAAATGGAAAGCCCACATCCCTTCGAGGGAAAGGGTCTTCTGCTGATCCGTCGTGAAGGTTGCAGCCATGGGAAGGCGTCCGCGCCCGAAAACAGCGGGATCCTGCCAGTCTTCCGCCGCGTATGCCGAAACTGCGACAATCATGATAAGGGAAAGAAGTATTATTTTTTTCATGGTCAAATAACTTCAAGGTCACTGTCGAGTATCCACCCCTGACGCCCGTCGGCGAGGGAAATATTGTCGTAGCCGCTCACCTTTTCGAGGACGCGGACCTTCGTCCCCTCGTGGAGGATGAAAAGATCCTTGGCTGAATCCTCGGAAGGAGAACTTCTCACAGACGAAACGGCCTTCATCACAATGGCCTCGTCGGTCCGGAGCACATCCCTCCTGAGGGAAAGCGAGAAGCCGAGCGCTATGGCAAACAGCAGGAATGCCGCTATAGCCGAGAAGAAACCGGCCCTCCTCGCCCCTGCGCTCCTTCCGAGAAGGAACAGCAGGACAAGGGCCAGTACAGCCGCGAACAGCACTATCGAAATCACAGCCCAGGCCCCGGAAGAGAAGATATAGGAAATCTTCCTCGCCCAGGTGCGGAGGACGAACTCCGGCACAGGGGTTATCTCGTCGCGCGTGGAAGCGCGGGCGAATTCGAGATTGTAGCGGATGTCGCGGTCGGAAGGGGCTCGGCGGAGGGCCCTCTCGTAGCAGAGGACGGCCTTCCCGGTCCTGCCGGCCTTGAAGGAGGCGTTGCCGAGGTTGTACCAGAGAGCGGCATCGTCGCAGCCTGCCGAGAGGCTCTCGAAGAGCGCCTCGGAGTCTTCGTAGCGGCCTTCAGTGTAGGCCTGCACCGCCTGGTCCCAGACAGGAGAAGCCTCCACGGCATTGGCGGAGAAGGGCGCGATCATAAGGATGGCCGCGATGAGCGCCGCTCCGCCCTTCACGGATTTTCCTTTCATGACGGGCTCAAGTGATGATATTACAGAGAGGCCCCTGTCGTAGTGGGCTTTCATGGATTCGGAACCGGTAGAAGGCGAGTAACGCGCCTCCTCGCACTCCTCGAGAAGGGATGTGAACTCGCCGGCAAGTTCCTCGCCGACTCCCCTTTCGATGAGGGAAGAGTGGATGTTCTCCTTTGTCTGGTCCGCGAAATCGATGCCCAGCCTGTCGGAGACATAGCCGAGAAGGGCCCTGTGGAGCTCCTCGTAGAACTCCGAATAGGAGTCCTTCGCAAGGAACTCTCCTGCCGCGTGGAGGCGGCGGAGGGCCATCTTGGAGGCCTTCCGGCTCCGGGTCGCCGTCACGTCGGCCCTCATCGACGCAGCCTTCCTGAGACCGGCCCAGACAAGGGCCGCGAGAATGGCAAGGACTGCAAGGATGATATAGTACGACGCGCTGCCTGCAAAGAGACGAAGGGGTGATTTTTCCGCATCCTCCGGGTTGGCAGGCAGGCCCGAGGGGGCTTTGGTCTTCAGGAAACGGATGTCCTCGCCTAGGTTCTTGACGCCGGAGCGCTCGACCGCGACGGCAGGGCTGCCTTCGAGGGATGCGCCTCCCCCGCCTGCGCCCTTGGCGACCGATATCCTGAGGGAATCGGTGGCGGCCGTGATGTACCGTCCGGACTTGATGTCGTACCATGAGAACTTGACCGGGGCGATGACGAATTCACCGGCGCTGCGCGGAATGAACGGATACTCGAAGGTCTTGCTGCCGGAAGTGCCGGCCTTGTCAGTCTTCTGTGTAGCCTTCACGTCATACATGTCGAAATCCGGAGGGAACTGCACCTTCGGAGCCTCGAGGAGCGTCACGTTTCCGCTGCCGGAGACAGTGACGAGAAGGGATGCCGCGTCGTGGGTCTTCAGAGTATCCTTGCTGAGGGATGCTGAGATATTGTAAGAACCTACGCCTCCGGTGAATGACGCCGGCGCGCCGGAAGGGAGCGCGGAGACATTGACGGTCACGGGCGCGGTCCTGACCGTACGCTTGACCTGGGTGTAGTCGTCACCGAAGAAATCGTCGAAAATACTGCCTGTGCGGGGCCTCCGCGAGCGTACGTTGACGATGCATGTGAGCTCGGCAGGGTCGATCTGGAGCGCCCCGGATTTCTGAGGGATCAGGACGTAACGGCGCAGGACGGCCGCGTTGTAGATATTGTTGCCAACCTGTTCCCTCTGGAACTGGACATTGGTCGGAGCCTCCGTCTCAGTGCTCCAGAAGCCGTTGAAAGTGGGGAATTTTGCACCTTCAAAACCTGCAATGTCGGCCCTCTGGTAGAGCTTCAGCACCGCAGTGACGGGCTCTCCGACGACGAGGTTCTTCTTCGCCATGGAAAATCTCAGGAAGATGTCCTCGCCGGAAGCCGCGGCGGGAGCGGCGCTCTCCTGAGGAGTCCCCGAAGGGGTCGCCTGCTGCTGGCCATGCGGAGCGGACGAAGAGCCTCCGCTGACCACCTCGACGGTAAACGAACGCGAACGGATCGTCTCGCCCTTTACCGTCGCCGTTGCGGGCGGAAGGGTGAAGGTACCGGTCTTTTTAGGCAGGAGGATATAGGTGTAGGTGTTCTGGGAGGAACGGGTGACCTTGCCGTTGATCATCTGGATGGAAGTGGACGAGCCCTTCTGGGGACCCCAGACGAGCTGGAAGTCGTCTGTCGGGGCCCAGGAAAAGTCGGAAGGAGCGTGTTCCCCTTCCACCACGAACACCACATTGAATCGTTCGCTGGCTTCGACTATATTGAGCACGTCCACCTTGATGGTGCTCTGCGCGAGCACCGCAAGGGGCAGTAGGAGCGCCGCAAGGGCGGATGTGATTCTTTTCAACATATCACCAATTCTTTTCCTTCTGTCTTGATTTAAGCATCAGGGCCTTCTCCTTGTTGACCTTGTCCTGGGTCTCCTTCTCCTTTGCCTCTATGGCCTGGAGCATCTGCTGGGCCTGCTGTGGAGTGATCTGCTGATCCTGCTGCTGTTGCTGCTGTTGCTGCTGATCCTGCTGATCCTGCTGGTCCTGGTTCTGATCCTGATTCTGATCCTGCTGATCCTGCTGCTGATCTTGCTGCTGATCTTGCTGCTGGTCCTGGTTCTGGTCCTGGTTCTGATCCTGGTTCTGCTGCTGTTGCTGCTGGTTTTCCAGCATCTTTCTGGCGTAGATGTAGTTCTCCTTGGCTTCGATGTCCGAAGGATTCATGAGGAGCGAACTGTGGAAGGCATCAACTGCGGCCTTCCAGTCTTTCTTCTGCAAAGCGACGTCGCCGGCATTGAACCAGTAGGACGCCTCGTCGGGACGGCCTTTCGCCTTGGAAGACAGTTTGGAGAACTGCTTCCCGGCTTCGTCGTAGTTGCCCTCCTTGTAGAGGGTATTCGCAAGGTTGTATCCGGCCGCATACGAAGTCGAATCCTTCAGCTGGGCCTTGCGGTAGCTTATGTCCGCCGCCTCAAACTTGCCGGCCTTGAAAAGACGGTTCCCCTGCCGGACCTCGTGCCGGTCGGCCTGGGCCGAAGCGGTGAGGGCGACGGCAAGAAGAAGCGCCGCTGTCAACAGTTTTCTCATACTTCCTCCCTCCTGAAAAGACGTGTGCCGCTGCGCCTCTGCCCTATAAGCATCTCGATGATAAAAAGGGCCAGCGCAATGGCGAAGAAATACATATACTGTTCGTCGTATTCCTCGAAAACGGTAGAGTTGAACTCCTCGTCTTCCATACGGCGTATGTCGTTGATAATAGGGTTGAGGCCGAACTCATCCTTGCCGGCGCGCACATAGGCGCCGCCGCTGGCCTTCGCTATCTTGCGGAGAGTGTCCTCGTCGAGCTTGGTCACGACGATTTCTCCCGAGGAGTCGCGAAGCAGTTCACCGTCCATCGGGATGGGCTGGCCCTCGGGCGAGCCGACGCCGATGGTGTAGATCTTAACGCCCATCTCCGCGGCCTGCTTTGCAACGGCCACAGGGTCATCCTCGTGGTTCTCACCGTCGGAAATCAGGATTATCACCCTGCTCTTCTCGCTCTGGACGGAGAAGGAACGGAGGGCGGTCGAGATGGCGTCCGCGAGTGCCGTGCCCTGCACAGGCACCGACTCCGTCGAGATGTTCGAGAGGAACATCTTCGCAGAGACATAGTCTGTGGTTATAGGAAGCTGGACGAACGAGGTGCCGGCGAAAACAATAAGTCCGATGCGGTCGTCCTTCAGACGGTCCGTGATGCGGGATATCGAGAGTTTGGCCCTCTCCAGCCTGTTCGGGGAATAGTCCTCGGCGAGCATCGAGTTGGATACGTCGAGGGCAATCATGATTTCCGCGCCGCGGGTCTTCTTCTCGGTGAGCTTCGACCCTATCTGCGGACGGGCGAGGCCGATTACGAAGAAGAAGAACGCGAGGGCGATGAGGGAGACCCTCACCCACCCCTTCGAGCGGGACCACGACGGCATAAGCTCCCTGACGAGACCTTCGTCTCCGAGACGGAGCACCCTGCGGCGGCGCATGTACCGCATCAGGCCGTAGATCACCGGGATTAGCGGGACCAGCAGCAGGAGCAGGAGGAATTGTTCACGTGCAAAGAGTATCATAGTCTATGGAAGCTTTCTTAAAAGTACAGTGAGAAGCAGCTCGAGAAGGAGGAGAATCAGGGCCGCAATGGCGTAAGGGCCGTAGAGGTCCTTATAGACAGGGAAACTGTCCACTGTCGTGCGGGTCTTCTCCATCTTGTTGATTTCGGAGTAGATTTCCGAAAGTTTGGTGTTGTCCGTGGCACGGAAATACTGGCCGCCGGTCTCGTCGGAAATCCTCTTGAGGAGAGCCTCGTCGATCTCGACGTCGAGCATCTGGGTGTCCACGCCCCACGGGGTCATGACCGGATACGGAGCCTTGCCATTGGCGCCGACGCCGATGGTGTAAACCCTGATTCCATAGGTCTTGGCTATCTCGGCCGCCATGTCGGGGTTGATCTCACCTGTGTTGTTGACGCCGTCGGTAAGGAGGATGATGACGCGGCTCTTGGCGTCGGAATCCTTCATCCTCGCGACGGCTGTCGCAAGGCCGTTGCCGATGGCGGTGCCGTCCTCGATGATGTCGGTCTGGACCTCCTTCATGAGGTTGACGAGCGTCGCCCTGTCGGTCGTCAGCGGGCACTGGGTGTAGCTTTCACCGGCGAAAACGACTATGCCCATCCTGTCCGTCGGCCGCTGCGAGATGAACTCTATCGCGATGTCCTTGGCCGCGGAGATACGGTCCGGCTTGAAATCGCGGGCGAGCATACTCGTCGAAACGTCCATCGCGAGGACGATGTCGATACCCTCGGTGTCCACCCTTTCCATCTCGCTGGAAGAACGGGGACGGGCTATACAGAATATGATCAGCGCAAGGGCCGCCTCCCTGAAGATGAACGGCAGATGCCTTATATATTGCAGTATGGACTTCCCGCCTGCCTTCCAGGGAGTCACTGCCGATACCCTCAGGTGAGGCCTTCTCCCGCAGAGCTCCAGGTATATGTAGTGTCCCGCCAGCAAAACCGGCAGCACTTCAAGCCATAAAAGTCCGGGATATTCAAAAAACATTATGAATCCTCCTTAATATTTTCTTCCGCTTCCTCTTCGATGGCGGTCTGGTAGGTCTCGGTGACGAAACGTACGGAAGCGGGGATGACCCCTGCGTTCTCCTCGCGGCTGGCCGTGTGCTTGGCGAACTTGACGAAGTCGGCCCTTTCGAAGAGGACCTTCATCTCGTCGTAGAGATCCTTCGGAACCTCCTCCCCCTTGAGGGCGGAGAAGATTTCAGAGGTCGTCATTTCCATTGCATCGACGCCGAAACGGGCCTCCATATACTCACGGAGGGCGTCCGTGACTCCGGAATAGAACTGCTTCTGCTTCTCCGGCTCCCAGAACTTGTCGCTGCGGTAGCGGTCGAGTTTCCGGAGGGCCGTGACGTGGGCGGGCTCCTTGTACTCGGGCTCGCTCTCCTTACGGCGTTTCTTTATGAAGTACACCGCAAGGGCGATGAGCCCGGCGAGAACCAGGGCACCGGCTATCCACGGGACAGTCTCCCTGAAGGTCAGCGGGTAACGTATCTGGCCCTTGATGTCACGGATCTCGAAGGTAGCCGTGTCGACGGGAAGTTCCCTGACCGAGAGGATCTGCGCATCGAAGATGAGCGTATCGGCCGTCATGTCCGGCTTTATTCGCAGCACCGCGATCGGGGGCAGGGAGAAATCTCCGTCCTCGAAGGAAGCGAGCCTGAAGGCCGCGCGGAGGTCGTAAGTCTCCTTCCGCGGAGCCTTTTTCTTCTTCGGCAGGCCGAGGGTGTCGATCTGCCATCCGGAAATCACTTCGACACCGGGGACCAGTTCTTTCCCTTGCCCCGGAAGGTCCGACGGCACGAGGATATCCTCTCTCGCGACATCCTTTATGGTGAATCCGTACTCGACCTGGTCCGCTATGAGGATCGAATCCCTCTTCTCCAGCTGCTCGAGGAAGGCGCCCTCCATGGGGACGACCCTGCCCGGCCTGAAGACGAGAGAGTCCTGCGCAGCCGCCGTGAAGGAGGCTGCAGCGAGGGCGAGCATATATATCAATGTCTTTTTCATCTCATCCTGAAAAGTGACATCAGTCCGTTGACATAATCTTCGTCCGTGCGGATCGCGACGCTGTCCACTTTGTACCTGAGAAGGGTACGGCGGAGCTTGTCCGCGACCCCGGAGAACCACTTGGAATACTCACGCCTCACCTTCGGGGAGGAGGTGTTGATCCACGAACTCTCCCCCGTCTCGGAATCCTTCACGTCGACAAGACCTATCTCGGGGATGGTCTCCTCGCGGGGATCCGTGACGCGGATGACCGAGAGGTCATGGCGTCCGGCGGCCACCTTGAGCGCATCTTCATAGCGCGGCGAGCCGTCCGGATTCACATCCAGCATGTCCGAAAGGATGAAGGCGGTGCATTTCTTCCTAAGCGCACCCGTGAGAAAGCGGAGCGCCTCGCCGATGTCGGTCCCCCTGGATTCGGGCTCCAGGTGGAGGATCTCACGGATAATGTGGAGGAGATGCGTGCGCCCCTTTTTCGGGGGAATGAACTTCTCGACCTTGTCGCTGAAGAAAAGGGCGCCGACCTTGTCGTTGTTGACAAGGGCGGAAAAGGCCAGCACCGCCGCAATTTCGGCGATCTGGTCCCGCTTGGTCCTGACGGCCGTTCCGAAAAGGCCGGAACGGGAGACGTCGATAAGAAGAACTACCGTGAGCTCCCTCTCCTCCTCGAAGATCTTGACGTAGGGCGCGCTGAGCCTGGCGGTGACGTTCCAGTCCATGTTGCGGACGTCGTCGCCGTAGCTGTACTCCCTCACCTCGCTGAAGGCCATACCGCGGCCCTTGAAGGCCGAATGGTATTCGCCGGCGAATATCTGGTGGGACAGGGCCTTTGTCCTGATCTCTATCTTCCTGACCTTTTTGAGAAGGTCGCTTTCGCTCATGGAAGGCATTACGGAACTATCACTGAATTGATTACGCTTTCAATTATCTGCTCGGTGGTGACATTCTCCGCCTCGGCCTCGTAGGTCAGCCCTATACGGTGGCGCAGGACCTCGTTGCAGACGGCGCGCACATCCTCGGGGATCACGTAGCCGCGCCTCTTGATGAAGGCGTAGGCCTTGGCGGCCAGCGAGAGCGATATGCTCGCACGCGGGGAGGCACCGTAGGAAATGAGGCTCTCGAGGTTTGCGAGGCCGTACTCCTTCGGGGTCCTCGTCGCATAGACTATGTCGACGATGTAGCGCTCGATCTTTTCGTCCATATAGACGTCGCGGACGACCTCACGGGCGCGGACGATGTCCTCGGGCTTCACCACAGGGGTAGCCTTAGGGAACTCGCCGAGGTTGTTCATACGGATGATCTGGCGCTCCTCTTCTTTATTGGGGTAGCTCACGACGACCTTGAGCATGAAACGGTCAACCTGGGCCTCGGGAAGAGGGTAGGTGCCTTCCTGCTCGATCGGGTTCTGGGTCGCCATCACGAGGAACGGGTCGGGGAGACGGAAGGTCTCGTCACCGATTGTGACCTGGCGCTCCTGCATGGCTTCGAGAAGGGCCGACTGGACCTTCGCCGGAGAACGGTTGATTTCATCGGCAAGCACGAAGTTGGCGAAAACGGGGCCTTTGCGGACCTCGAAGGCCTCTTTCTTCTGCGAGTAGATGAGGGTGCCGATGACATCCGCCGGGAGGAGGTCCGGAGTGAACTGGATGCGGCTGAACTTGGCATCCACGGCCTGGGCGAGCGTGTTGATCGCAAGGGTCTTGGCAAGGCCAGGGACACCCTCGAGGAGGATATGGCCTCCGGAGAGGAGTCCGATGAGGAGATTCTCCACGAGGTGCTTCTGCCCGACAATCACTTTTCCCATCTCGATAGAGAGCATATCGACAAATGCGCTCTCTTTCTGAATGCGTTCGTTGAGTTCTTTGATGTTTACGCTTTCCATATTGTTGTTTGTTTGTTTGTACTATCCTTCGTTTTGTGCTTTTGAAGCTTTTATTTTAATTTTGCGCTTATGCGGTACTCAATTAAACTTTCATATTGCGGCGCCCCTTTCTCCGGATGGCAGATCCAGAAGGGCGCTCCGAGCGTGCAGGAGACTCTCGAAAAGGCGCTTTCGACGCTTCTCGGAGAGGAAATCTCCGTCACCGGAGCGGGCCGGACCGACACCGGTGTCAACGCCGTCGGCTACGTGGCGCACTTCGACACGGAGAGCCACGCCGCCGTAGGCGGAGCCGATTTTTGCTACAAAATAAATGCCATCCTGCCATCTTCCGTCAGGGTTCATGAGATTATTCCGGCGAAGCCGGATTTTCACGCCAGGTTCGACGCCATCTCCCGTGAATACACCTATTTCCTGCACAGGAAGAAAGACCCGTTCGCAGAGAGTTTTTCCCTCTACTACGGATACCCGGCGCTCGATTTCGACGCTATGAACGAAGCGGCGCAGCTTCTTCTCGGGACCCACGATTTCAACTGCTTTGAAAAAACCGGAGGAAACAACAAGACCTCCATCTGTACCGTCACCGAGGCCCGCTGGGTGAAATACGTACCCACCCATGTCTCCCTCCTCGGATACCCCGAGGACGGCTACTGGTACTTCCGCATCAGCGCCAACCGTTTCCTCCGCAACATGGTCCGCGCCGTAGTCGGCTCCCTGCTCGAGCTCGGCCGCGGCCGCCGCGACCTCCCCTGGTTCGCCTCCCTCATCTACGATGCGCCCCGCCCAACCGACGCCTCACCCAACGATGCCTCACCCGATGCTCTCCCTCGCTCCGACGCCGGTTCTGCCAACCGCCTCACGCGTTCCGACGCCGGCGAGTCCGTCCCCGGCCACGCCCTTTTCCTCTCCCGCATCGACTACTGACCCGCAGCGCCAATGCCTTCGTGAAATTCACCTGACACACGAAGACGATACTGGTGGCGTACAGGGCATATTGGCGTGTCAAGTGAGGCAAAATTGGCTCACCTGACACGGTGGAGTGCCACAGGCGCAATATAAAAAGCATCAACGTGTCAGGTGAATTTCACGAAGAATCCGCGCAAACAGGTGACCCCGGAGAACGTAGCGGGAGACACTGAGGAGAGGGTGGCGGGGAAAGGACAAAGAGACGGGAGTGCGGGGGAAGGACGAAGGAGCGGGCGGAACTGCGGAGGGAAAGTTTTGCAGGAGAGGGAATTTATGCGTAACTTCGCGAAGGAAAACGGGGATTAGAAGACAATGAAAATAGTTTTTGCAACAGCCAACAAGAATAAAATACGTGAGGTCTCCGAAGTGCTCGGGGGCAAGTTTGAGATAGTGTCAGCGGCGGAGGCGGGAGTGAGCGAGGAGATTCCGGAGACGGGGAATACCGTCTATGCCAACTCGCTGCAGAAAGCTGACTATATACACGAGAGGACGGGGCTCGACTGTTTTGCGGACGACACCGGACTGGAGGTGGAGATACTCGGCGGGGCGCCGGGAGTGAGGACGGCGAGATACGCCGGGGGGCCGTCGGACCCGAGCCGCAACATGGACAAGCTGCTCGCCGAGATGGCGAGGCGGCAGTACGAGGCCTCGATCATGCGCGCGATGGGGCTGAAAACGCCCCACGCTACGCGGAGGGCCCGTTTCCGCACGTGCATTACCCTGATCCTGGGCGGCACCAAACACTTCTTTGAAGGCATCATGGAAGGCAGCATAGCCCTTAAGCGTTCGGGAAAGGGCGGCTTCGGCTATGACCCCGTGTTCCTCCCCGACGGCTGCGACGGCCTCACCTCAGCGGAGATTTCCGAGGAGCACAAAAACGCCATTTCCCACAGGGGAAAGGCAGTACGGGCGATGGTGGAGTTCCTGAAGGATAAATAACAGTTCTGACGATGAAAAGGAACAAGAGAAATAAGAAAGAGGTCTTCGCGAAGAAGAAGAATCACATAAAGAAGCCGTTCAGGGAGTTGGAGGGCATAGCGAGGATGACGAGGGACGGATATGTGTTCGTGAGGGTAGAGGGCGAAGACGAGGACATCTACGTCAAGCCCGGCAAGACAAGGGGTGCGCTGCACGGGGACAAGGTACGTGTCGCACTGACCAAAACCTATGTCCACAAGCAGGAAGGCGAGATAGTCAAAATCATAGAGCGAAACCCGAAGCCCTTTGTCGGCATACTCCACATAGTGGGCCGGCAGGCGTGGGTGCTGATGTCCTCGAGGACCATGCCCTACGACATCTCGGTCCCGGTGCCTACGGTGGAAGGCGTGCGCTCGGGGATGAAGGTCGCGGCGGTCGTGGACGAATGGCCGCGCGGCGAAGCAGGCCCCTTGGGCCACGTCGTCGACATCCTCGGCCAGCCCGGCGAGAACGACACCGAAATGCACGCCATCCTGGCGGAATACGGTCTCCCCTACCGCTTCACCCGTGAAGTCGAGGACGCCGCAGACAAGATTTCCGACGAGATCACCGACAAGGACCGCGCAGGAAGGCGCGACTTCCGCAAGGTACTGACCTTCACGATCGACCCGGCGGATGCCAAGGACTACGACGACGCCATCTCCTTCCGCCGTCTGGGAAGCGGCAACTTCGAAGTCGGCGTCCACATCGCCGACGTGACCTACTACGTCCGTCCCGGCTCTCCTGTCGACAAAGAGGCCGAAGAGCGCGGCACGTCCGTCTATCTTGTGGACCGGACCGTCCCCATGCTCCCCTACTACGTCCGTCCCGGCTCTCCTGTCGACAAAGAGGCCGAAGAGCGCGGCACGTCCGTCTATCTTGTGGACCGGACCGTCCCCATGCTCCCGGAGAAACTTTCCAACAAGCTCTGCTCGCTGAGGCCGAACGAAGAAAAACTGACCTTCTCCGCCGTCTTCGAAATAACCCCGCAGGGCAAGGTTTTCAACCCCTGGTTCGGCCGGACCGAAATCATCTCCGACTACCGCTTCAGCTATGAGCTCGCTCAGGAGATCATCGACGCTGGACCGAAAGCGATGGAAGGGAGCTTCGGGCAGGGCAGCGAATGCGGCGAAGTGCCTTCTGATGTAAAGGACGCCGTCCTAACCCTCAACAGCCTGGCCCTCAAGCTCCGCAAGAAGAGATTCGCCGCCGGCGCGATCAGTTTCGACCGTCCGGAGATGAAAGTGGATATCGACGAAAACGGCAAGCCTGTAGGCGTCCACGAGAAAGTATCCAAAGAAGCCAACTGGCTCATC
>CADAXR010000039.1 GCA_902791945.1 uncultured Bacteroidia bacterium | reverse complement strand
CTCGGGCGGGGCTGCGTATTATGAAATAAACAACAGTAAATCGGTTAAATACGACGTCAACGCCAATCCTTCCGGTTATATGGTGGTAACTAATTTTTCTTTCAGCGGAAGGGTGAAGGACAGAAGGGGAGTGGACAGGTATGAAAAGGCCTCTCTGATATTTTCCGGAATGGATGTATTCGACCACAGGAGCATAATCAATAAAATATCCCGTTCAGGCAGTCCTATATTGAGAAAAATAACCACTTCTTCCACAGTTTTCGAAGGGGCGGCGGACGGAAAGGAAGCAGTAATGTGGACCTGTCTCGGCTCGCCGGACAGCGTGCCGTATATACCTCTGGTATTCTCCGAGCCGCTGCCTTCATATATGACGGCGGAAGGAAACGGCAATGCTCCTATATGTGATCTTGCAAAAAAAGCGAAGGCATCAGGAGCCGATTTGAGAAAGGTACTTTCTGATGTAGAGAGGATTGTGGACAGCAGGTTTCCTGCCGGCTACGCCTGTATAAGGAAGTGCGCTTATCTTAAATACCGCACAGAGGTTGAAAAACTCGTTAAAAATGATTAAAATTGCACCCTATAATCAATAAAGTTATGGCCGAAAATAAACTTGTATCCAAGATTCCGGACGGTCCGCTCGCCGAAAAATGGACAAAGCGCAAATCCGAAATCCGCATCGTAAGCCCCAACAACAAGAGAAAACTCGAAGTCATCGTGGTAGGAACCGGACTCGGCGGAGCTTCCGCAGCCGCTTCCCTCGGTGAGATGGGGTACAACGTGAAGATATTCTGCATCAGCGACTCCCCCAGGCGCGCCCATTCCATCGCCGCGCAGGGAGGTATAAACGCCGCAAAGAACTATCAGAACGACAACGACTCCGTCTATCGTCTTTTCTACGACACGATAAAGGGAGGCGACTACCGCAGCCGCGAAGCCAATGTCTATCGCCTTGCTGAGGTAAGTGCGGCCATAATAGACCAGTGCGTGGCCCAGGGTGTCCCGTTCGCCCGCGAATACGGCGGATACCTCGCCAACCGTTCCTTCGGCGGTGTCCAGGTGAGCCGTACTTTCTACGCCAGGGGACAGACCGGCCAGCAGCTTCTTCTCGGTGCGTACGCATCTCTCAACAAGGAGATTGCGGCCGGCACCGTCAAGAGCTATCCGCGTCACGAGATGCTTGATCTCGTGATCATCAACGGACAGGCCAAGGGTATAATAGCCCGTAACCTTGTTACCGGCGAAATTGAAAGGTTCGGCGCGCACGCCGTTGTTCTCGCGACCGGTGGCTACGGAAACACCTATTTCCTCTCCACCAACGCGATGAATTCCAACGGCTCCGCCGCTTGGCAGTGCTACAAGAAGGGTGCATTCTTCGCCAACCCCTGCTTCGCGCAGATTCACCCTACCTGTATTCCGGTCCACGGAGAGCAGCAGTGCAAGCTGACCCTTATGTCGGAATCCCTCCGCAACGACGGCCGCATCTGGGTGCCGAAGAAAATGGAGGATGTCATGAAACTCCGTAAGCACGAGATCAAGCCCTCCCAAATTCCCGAGGAGGACCGCGACTACTATCTCGAGCGCCGCTATCCCGCCTTCGGTAACCTTGTTCCCCGCGACGTGGCGTCCCGCGCCGCGAAGGAAAGGTGCGACGCCGGCTTCGGTGTCAACGAGACAGGTCTGGCCGTTTTCCTCGACTTCGCCGACGCTATTGCCAGGCTTGGTCACCAGAGGGTTGAGGAGCGCTACGGTAACCTCTTCCAGATGTATGAGAAAATCACCTCCAGCTCCCCTTGGGAGGAGCCTATGATGATATATCCCGCCATCCACTACACGATGGGCGGCCTCTGGGTCGATTACGACCTCCAGACGACCATCCCCGGCCTCTATGCCATCGGAGAGTGCAACTTCTCCGACCACGGCGGCAACCGCCTCGGCGCTTCCGCCCTCATGCAGGGCCTCGCGGACGGCTATTTCATCCTTCCTTACACGATAGGCGATTATCTCTCCCATAAATTCGCCGAGCCGAAGACTGACGTCAACGCTCCCGAATTCGATGAGGCAGAAAAGGCCGTTCGTGAGAGAATCGAAAAACTGTTTGCGGTCAAGGGCACCGAGACCGTGGATTCCATCCACAAGAAGCTCGGCCGCATCATGTGGGATTATGTAGGCATGGCCCGTACGGAAGAAGGCCTGAAGAAGGGTATAGAGGAGATTGGAAAGCTCCGCGAGGAGTTCTGGAAGACCGTCCGCGTCCCCGGGACCAACGAGGAGTTCAACCAGGAACTCGAAAAAGCCCTCCGCCTTGTCGATTTCTTCGACATAGGCGAGCTTATGGCCCGCGACGCCCTCAACAGGAGGGAGTCCTGCGGCGGCCATTTCCGCGAGGAAATGCAGACCGAGGAAGGCGAGACAAAGCGCGACGACGAGAATTTCATGTATGTCGCCGCGTGGGAGTACAAGGGCGACGGCAAGGAGCCCGAACTCCACAAGGAGCCTCTCAAGTATGAAAACATCAAGATAGCAACCCGCAACTACAAAGACTGATCGCTATGGAATACAACGTTAAAGTGTGGCGTCAGAAGAACGCCAAGGCAAAAGGTCATTTCGAGACTTATCACGTCACAGACGTGGAGGAGGACGCCTCCTTCCTCGAAATGCTCGACATTCTCAACGATCAGCTCATCCGCCAGGGCAAGGATCCGATTGCTTTCGATCACGACTGCCGTGAGGGTATTTGCGGTGCCTGCTCGCTTTACATCGACGGCCGTGCCCACGGTCCGGACGATCAGGTGACGACCTGCCAGCTGTTCATGCGCCACTTCAAGCCGGGTGCTACTATAACCGTAGAGCCTTGGCGCTCAGGTGCTTTCCCTGTAATAAAGGATCTTGTTGTGGACCGTCAGGCCTTTGATAAAATCCTCCAGGCCGGCGGATTCATCACCGTCCGTGCCGGGCAGGCCCAGGACGGCAATGCCATCCTCATTCCTCACGACACTGCCGAGGACAGCATGGATGCGGCGGCCTGCGTAGGCTGCGGCGCCTGTGTTGCAACCTGTAAGAACGGTTCCGCCATGCTCTTCGTGGCCGCTCGCGTCAGCTCGCTGGCGCTTCTGCCCCAGGGTAAGCCGGAGGCCGCCCGCAGGGCCAAGGCCATGGTAGCTAAAATGGACGAACTCGGCTTCGGCAATTGCACCAACACCCGCGCCTGCGAGATGGAGTGCCCGAAGCACGTGACGGTCGATCATATCGCCCGTCTCAACAGGGAATACCTTAAAGCTAAATTCAGCGAGTAGCTACCAGAGAAAATTATCAAACGGATACCGGCCTGCGTGGATTTCGGCGACCATTTTATAAAGGTCACTCCGGAGTTTATCCAGGCCGGTCCTGTTTTTTGCCGAGATGAATATGCACGGGGTTTTCTCCTGTGCTATCCAGCTGTTTTTGAGTTCTTCCAGGGTGCGGTGCTCCTTTCCCTTCGGTTCGAGTGAGAATTCGTCGTACTCTTCGGGAGAATAGGCGTCAATCTTATTGAATACTACATAGACGGGCTTATTTGCCGCGCCTATATCCTTGAGGGTCTTTTCAACAACCTCCATCTGCTCTTCGAAGTCCGGATGGGAAATATCTACCACGTGGACGAGAATGTCCGCCTCCCGGACTTCGTCGAGGGTGCTCTTAAAGGCCTCGATCAGCTGGGTGGGGAGTTTTCTTATAAACCCTACAGTGTCGCTCAGAAGGAAAGGTACATTTTCTATAACTACCTTTCTTACAGTGGTGTCGAGGGTTGCGAAGAGTTTGTTTTCCGCGAAAACGTCGCTCTTTGCAAGCAGGTTCATAAGGGTTGACTTGCCTACATTGGTGTAGCCGACAAGGGAAAGCCTGACCAGGGATCCGCGATTGCTCCTCTGGGTAGCCATCTGGCGATCCACCTTGGTCAGCTGATCCTTCAGTTTGGATATTTTTTCCTTGACAATACGGCGGTCTATCTCTATCTGGGTCTCACCCATACCGCCTCGGGTTCCCATACCGCCCCTCTGCCTTTCAAGGTGGGTCCACATACCCGCGAGGCGGGGAAGAAGGTACTGGTAGTGAGCCAGTTCCACCTGCATTTTTGCATAGGATGTCTTGGCCCTCTGGGCGAATATTTCAAGGATCAGGCTGGTCCGGTCTATTACATTGATGGCCTTGTTGTCTATAGCCTTCTCGATGTTTCTCTGCTGCATCCCGGTGAGTTCATCGTCGAAGATGATGTACTCGATGTCGTTGTCACAGCAGTACTCCTTGATTTCCTGAAGTTTACCGGGACCGATATATGTCGCCCTGTCGGGACGGTCGAGCCTCTGGAGGAACTTGCGGTCCCCGATGGCTCCCGCCGTCTCGGCGAGAAATTCCAGTTCGTCGAGGTATTCCCGGACCTTCCTTTCGGAAGATTTGTCCAGAATTACCCCGACGAAAACTGCTTTATTGGAGTGATTGTCCGTCAGCAAGGCTTATCTGAGCTGGAAGATCACAGGGAAGGTGTAGGTAACCTTCACGGCGCGGTCTCTCTGCTTGCCCGGCTTCCACTTCGGGGAAGACGAGACGACGCGGACAGCTTCCTTGTCAAGGGATTCATCCACACCACGGAGGACCTTGACGTTGGTCACACGGCCGTCGGCTTCCACTGTGAACTGGAGCGTAACACGACCCTGGACGCCGTTCTCCTTGGCGATTTCAGGATAGACGAGTTTGGAGTTGACCCACTTTGAGAACTCGTTCGCGTCGCCGCCGTTGAAGGAAGGCTTCTCTTCAACGAGCTGGAACGGGATGGCCTCTTCCTCAATCTCCTCTTCCACGACCTGCTCTTCCTTGTAGTCCATGATCTCGACGCCGGTGTTGTCGTCTTCGAGGTTCATGAAGAGGTCGTCATCGACTTTGATGTCGTCGTCGACGATGTCGATCTGGTCCGAGAGGATAGGAATGTTCGGGGCCTCGGGCGGCGGAGGAGGGGTCTCCTGCTGAATAGCGATGATTTCCTCTACGTCGTCAGCCTGGGTGGTGTCCTCAAGAAGGGCCACGGCCTTGTCTTTCGAGGACCACTCAAAAGCGCCGTAAACTATTCCAAGAGCGACCACGAGACCGATCTCAGTGAAAAGCAACCTCTTATTTTCAAGGCTTGCTTTAGGACTTTTCTTGATTTCCATAGTATCTCGTTTTACTGTTTTTCCTGATACAAAGGTAAATTCATTATTTCAAGCATCCTAATTTTCTCCCATTTCTTTTCTCGCAACCTCTTTTTATAAAATATTTATACATAAGAGATTACATTTTCCGGAAAACACAATAATCTCGCAACCCCATTTCAGAATCTCGCAACTGGTCGAAAAATAGTATTTTAGTTTTTAAGACTACGGACCTCCGGTCCTATCCCTCCCATCTTCGATGGGCCCCTCCCGTTCACGAAGCCACGGGCGGCTACGGTCTTAAAAACTAAAACACTATTTTTCTCCTGTCATTTCGAGTGAACGAAGTGAATCGAGAAATCTACTTACCCAAGGAATGAGAGATAGAATTCCCCGTCGTGGGATTTTGAGAGGGAGGATTTGATGCGGTAGAGACGGTTGTAAACGAAGGGTTTTTCCTTTTCGATGAGGGTTGCTATGGTGGTGGAGGAAAAGCCGGAGGCGGTGTAGCAATAGATGCGGAAATCCTCCTCTTTCCACTTCGGAAATTCCTCCCTCAGCCGTTGCATCACATTGTCGCCGCTCTCGTTGAGCTGGCGCTCGAGTTCCTTCTGGACCTTCGGATCGCTGCGGAGACCTTCGATTATATCCTTAACTTCCCTGACAACGCTGCTTCCGAGGCGGTCGGATCCTTCATTGACATAGTATTGCGCACAAAGCCGCTCAAGGACTTCGGCGCCGCCTTTTGTCTTCATCCTGGAGACCTTTCCCTGAAGTTCTTCAGCGATGGTCATATAGCGCTCGGTCTCGGCCTTTTCTTCGGCGAGTTCCTTTTCGGAGGCAATTCTTCTGGCTTTAAGATACCAAATCATTGTGGCAAATATTGCCGTGAAAAGGAGCAGAAGGGCGCCGAGGCGCGTCCTTTCAGTACGATTTCTGCCGGTGTACAGGCTTTGCCAGGCCAGGTAGATGTATTCTCCGTCGTCAATGGAAACTCCGGAAGCCTTCTGGCTGGCGGCGATGTCGTGGCATATGTCCTTCGCAAGGGTGTTGTCCTTTCTGTCCCAGTCGATGTGCCGGAGTGCTGCCGAGAACGCCTTCAGGGCGTCCTCGTGGCGGCTTTCCGAGGCGAGAGTCTTGCCGAGCACGCTATAGGCCTCAGCCTTCATCTGAGCCGGGCCGCGTGAGGAGAAGTATTCGACTGCTGCGGCGGAATGGTTCTTTTCCGTTTCATCCGGGAGGCCATAATATAATAGGAATGCCTTCTCCCGGAGCAGGTAATACTCCGCCTCTTCTCTTCCGTCGGCAGGCACGGCAGTATCTTCAAGCACCATAAGCACGCTGTCCGGGGCGGCATACACCGCCTCAGCCAGTTCTCCGTAGTGCCTCCACCCGTTCCACGTGGAACAGGCTGTCGCTATCAGAATCACCGATATGAGCAATATAATTCTCTTCACAAACACAAAAGTACTAAAAATTAGTTGTAGATTTGCAGGTGCTATTAAATTAGCATATTGCCAATATGCTAATTTTAACAACAAAAAATATGGTAAATTATTTTACAGAGGGTATCAAGTTCGCGTTTAAGGAGAAGCGGAGGACGTCGAAGTGGCTGAGGATTGTGGCGGAGAGTGAGATCAGGCAACTTGGAGATATTTCGGTTATATTCTGTTCGGATCCGTATATTCTGGACGTTAACCTGAAGTATCTCGGCCATGACTATTACACCGATATTATCACCTTCGACTACTGCGAAGGAGATAAGCTGAACGGCGACCTCTTTATAAGTATAGATAGTGTGCGGGAAAACGCGATTCACTATAAGACGGAGTTCGCGGACGAACTCAACAGGGTCATCGTCCACGGCGTCCTCCACCTGATCGGCTACGACGACCACACCGCCGAAGAAAAGAAAGAGATGCGCTCCAAGGAAAACTATTACCTTTCCCTTCGTGAACTGGTATGACAGACTTTGATGTCATAGTCGTCGGCGGCGGACACGCCGGGTGTGAGGCGGCGATGGCCGCATCGTCGATGGGGTCGCAGACGCTGCTCGTGTCTCCCGACCTGACCGGACTTGCCAAAATGTCCTGCAACCCGGCGATAGGCGGAATTGCGAAGGGACAGATCGTCCGGGAGATCGACGCGCTCGGAGGATGCACCGGAATCGTGACGGATGCGACGACCCTGCAGTTTCGGATGCTCAACCGGTCGAAAGGGCCGGCGATGTGGAGTCCGAGGGCGCAGTGCGACAAACAGCGTTTTTCGGAGCAATGGCGTAAAATTCTCGAAACTAATTGTAAATTAAGGTTTTACGCTGATTTTGCGACTTCTTTCCTCTTTGAGAATGGAAAAATCGCGGGCATCCGTACAAATACAGGGGCAATTTTTCACTCTCGCGCGGTTATTCTGACCGCCGGAACCTTCCTCGAAGGAAAACTCTTCATCGGCCGGACCGAATTTGAAGGAGGCCGCATCGGCGAGATTTCCTCTCATGGTCTGACCGGTCAGCTCGTCGAGCGCGGCATCCCGTCGTACCGGATGAAGACCGGGACTCCCCCGAGAATCGACATATCTTCTGTCGACACATCATCGCTCATTCTCCAGACCGGCGACGAGGATCCGGAGAGGTTTTCGTTCCTTCCCGTCCCGTCGACTGCACAGGACGGGACGCCTCAGCTTCCCTGCTATATTCTTCACACCAACGAGGAGGTCCACGACATTCTCCGCTCCGGCTTTGCCGACTCTCCTCTCTTTACAGGAATGATTCACGGCAAGGGACCGCGCTACTGTCCGAGCATCGAGGACAAGATCCGGACTTTTGCGGACAAGGATTCTCACCAGCTGTTTCTCGAGCCTGAGTCGCGCGCGGGAAGGGAATATTACCTCCAGGGTTTTTCCTCTTCGCTGCCGCTTGAAGTCCAGATGGCTGCGATGAAAAAGGTTCCCGGCCTCGAGAATGTCGAGATTTTACGTCCGGCCTATGCGGTCGAATACGACTACTTTGACCCGGTGATGCTGCACCCGACGCTGGAGTCGCGCGTGGTGGAAGGACTCTACCTGGCCGGTCAGGTCAACGGAACGACCGGCTACGAAGAGGCCGCCGCGCAAGGTTTGATAGCCGGCATAAACGCTCATCTAAAACTGGCGGAAAAGAATCCATTTATATTAAAGCGGGACGACGCATACATCGGTGTTCTCATAGATGACCTTATAACCAAGGGAGTCGATGAACCGTACAGAATGTTCACTTCCCGTGCCGAGTACAGGATTCTCCTTCGTC
Source organism: uncultured Bacteroidia bacterium (assembly GCA_902791945.1). GTDB lineage: Bacteria > Bacteroidota > Bacteroidia > Bacteroidales > UBA932 > Cryptobacteroides. The sequence goes on along the minus strand of CADAXR010000039.1, from coordinate 9,668 downwards.
AGGATAATGCTGACGCGAGGCTTACCGGACTGTCTTATAATATAGGTCTGGCGGACAAGTTCCGCTATGACCTGACGATGAAAAAGTACGATGATGTTTCTCGCCTCGAGACGTTCTGTAATGACACTCTTCTGAAAGCTAAGGTTGCAAACGACCTCCTTTCGGAGTGTGGTTCCACGCCTATAACGGATTCGAAAACAGTGTCCGATCTGGCGGCCAGACCGGAGGTTTCCTTGAAGAATCTTCTCGAAATTGTTCCACGTGGAACAAAAGAAAGAAATGAGATTTCAGAGGAAAAAGAGATAGTTGAGTCGGTCGAAATATCTATAAAATACAAAGGTTATATCGAGAGAGAAAAGGCCCAGGCGGAAAAAATTCTCCGGCTGGAAAATCTTAAAATACCCGAGAATTTCGACTTTGATTCTTTGTCCGGCCTCTCTATCGAGTGCCGCCAGAAGCTGAAGCGCTATCGGCCTTCCTCCATCGCCCAGGCCTCCCGCATCAGCGGTGTCTCCCCCTCCGACATATCCGTCCTTCTCGTCTATTTCGGACGGTAATTATAATGTAAAAGGGGCGCCGTAAAGACGCCCCGTCCATTTTACTCAAAGACCGGGTAAGCCGGGGTGCCGGTGCCGGCGGTCCAAGTGCAGAATGAGCTGTCGAGGGTTGCTACGCCTGCGTTGAGTAGGGTCACGAGGTCGGTACCTGCCGGATATTCCGTTTCGCCGATAGTGCTTGTGCCTACTGACAGCAGGGTAGTTCTGTCGAATTTCCTTCCGCCGGTGTCGGAACCTCTGGTAGTGGTGGTGGCATTCGAGGTCTCCTTGGCGTCTTTAGAGACGTATCCTATGGTTCTCATTGAAGCGCCGCTCCCGCCGAGATTCTGCTGGGGAAACCAGCATAATCCGGCACCGCCCTCGTAGGGTATGCTGGAGGAGGAGTTGTACCAAAGGTAGCCTATAATGGCGCCGCCATAGGACTTATTGTCGTAGAGTCCATCGTTTCCTTTGGCCTTGGTGTAGATTGTCCCACCCGTGTAGCAGTTGGTTATATTTCCTCCCCTTCCGCTGATACCTGCGGCGAACGGCTTGAATCCGACGTTGTCGTATTCTGTCCGGGCTATGATATCGGCGGTGTTGTAGCAGTTCTGTACAGTGCCAATCGCTGAGCTGCTAAGAGCGGATATTCCGACTATCCCGGCTGCGTAGATGATGGGTCCGCTGTAGCCGGTTGTGTTGTGCTGGCCGATAACCTGGCCGGAGTTACCACAGTTTGTTATGGTTCCCTTCGGAGCTGCACCGACGATACCGCCTGCTGCACCTTGGCAGTAGTTGGCATTACTATATTTATATATACCAGTAACAGCGCCGCTGTTGATGCAGCGGTCTGCGGTGACGGGAAGCGACGAATTGTTATTGCCACCGGTAATGCCGCCGGTGTAACGGACACCGTCGCCCAGAACATTTCCGATGTTACTGCAACCTGATACGGTTGTACCCATTCCGCTGATGCCGCCGACGTAAGATGCCGGGTTTACAGAATTAGTGAGAGTTAAACTGATATTTCCCTCATTTACAGAATTATACACGGATCCGTAGCCCATAACACCACCCATCGCGATGCCTTTTGCAAGGGCCGGGTTGTCTTCTTTCCAGGAAGAGGTGAATGAAATATTGACCTTGTTGCAACAGTTCCTGACGGTGCCGTCGAAACCGACGACCGCGCCGAAACGGCGCACGTTGACGGACTCTTCGGCCGTGATTGTGACGTCCGGTCCATCGATTGTGAGGTCCTTTACGGTACCCTTGAGTTTGGAAATGAATCCGCCGTTGGGAGAGTCGGAAGTGACATCCGAAAAGTCGAAACCGGCGGCAACGGTAATAGTCTTTCCATTGCCGTCAAGTTCGGCGCACTCCAGGGCGAACGGTTTGTGGGCGGCTGTAAGGGTGATATCGTTGACTATCTTTATATATTGACCGGTGTAGAGAATACCTCCCCTACAGTCGGCGGCAAGCGCCAGAAGATCCGCCTCATTTTCAATGAGGAAGGGGTCTTCGGCAGTTCCGGTGCCGTTAAGCGTTTTTGTGTCAAAAGCGATAGTTGAGAGGGTGATGGGAGTCACCTGACTTCTGACAATAACGATATCTTTAGTAGCAACCTTGTGGGCGTAGCTGACGCCTTGTTTTGAGGATAAAACGTTGATAGTGAAGTTGGTATATGTTCCTTCAGGCAACGGTAAGTAAATAATTGCCCCCTCGGAGAGTTTCTTGTAATTAAGGAAACTGACGGCCACTTCCTTGCTGCCGGAGGTGATTTCAGCTTTCCATGCGTCTCCGTCAGGTACAATCGTCATAGGACCGGAGAGGTACTCGTTGGCCGACAGGTTGACGCGGCCAATCTTGTCGTCTCCTTCGCCGGAGAGCGAGAGGGCGAGAAGGCCGCAGACATTCTTGAAGGCCAGGTCAGCGTTTTCTGACTGCGCGTACATAGGGAAACCGGTGAATGTGCCGCTGGTGTATGAGCCGATCAGTTCGGGCAAAGAAAATACGCCGGTGTTAACATTGTAATAACCAGACGGATAATAGGCGTAGAAAACAGGTCCCGTGGGTGCGGTGCCGGAATATTTTGATAGCGGACTGCGGGTCGCGGCGGTCGTCGGTTTATAGACAGCGTTGGATGTGCCGTCCGTTATACGGATCTGGTCACTGATGGCCCAGGCTATGTTCCAGGCGCCTTCACCTGCGGCGTTCATTGTGGTCCTGGTCAGGGGGGCGTCGGTGGCAGCGGTGAAGGTAAGTTCACCTTCAACGCTGTCGATATGTGTGTTCTGTTCCTTTGTGCAGGCAGCAATTGCGGCGACAGAGAGCAATATATATGCAATTCTTTTCATAGCAGTCCCCTCCATTATTCAAAATCAGAATCTCCGTAATCGTAACCGGACTCAACAAGGCCTTCGTTTTCTCCCGATACGGCGAGAATGGACTCAGTGTTAAGCACCACAATCCTCATAGCCGGGCTGAGGTAGGTGACATTTTTTTCTTTCATACGCTTTCACTTTTTGGCGCGCAAAAGTAATGTTTAGCTCCGGACGGAACAATATCCATAAGGGTAAAATAACCCACCCAAAAGGGTGGAAATGCCCTTCTATGGCCGATATTTTGGTTTCGGCCGAGGATTTTGTGTATTTTTGTTCCCGTGAAAAGAGCCATTCTGATATTCATCGCTGCCCTTGCAACTGTAAGCGTTCCGACCTTTGCCTACTATGATTCGAGGGGACACAATCTCGATTCCCTCGAGCGTGTCGTTGCGCGCTGGACGCCGGATGCCGTTGATAAGGCCCCGGTTGGTGATCTCATTGATTTAAACCGCGCTTACCGCAACCTGATGCTTGGTTACAACCAGATTAACAGGGAGAAAAGTTTGTTTTATGCACGTAAAGCGTTATTTATCAGCGAGAAAGAAGGATGGATGGATGCCAATGCCGATGCATGGCGCTATACCGGGCAGTATTACTACGGTAAGGAGCAGTATGACAGCGCCAAGGTTTATTATATGAAGGCATTGGAAGCCGTGGACAGTATGGCCGCGGGGGCCACGTCCCCTACGTGCCCCGACGGTTATCCCCAAAGGACCATTGATGATCAGTATTCTGCCCTGTATGGAGCAATTGGCAATCTGTATAATATGATGGATTCCATTCCCCAGGCTATGCAGTGGTACGAGAAGGCCGGCGGGATATTCGAAAAATACGGCTGGAACGAGAGCAATTCCATCCTTCATTACAATATGGGGGAGACATGGATCGACGAGGGGGAGATAGAGAAGGCGGCCGAGGAATATGAGAAGGCGATGGGTTATGCTGAAGCTTCCGGTGATTCGCTTATGATAGTCGATGTCTGGAAGGGCTTCGGCCGGCTGTATATGGAGCAGGGCAAGCCTTGGAAATCACTGCCTTATCTACGAAGGGCCGATGCGTATTACGCTGCACATCCGGATTTTGACCCAGATTTTCGCACAGAAAACCTTGAGTATATGAGCCTGGTGCTGGCCAGCCAGAAAAAACTTCTTACGTGGCTTGTTGCCGGCCTTTTACTGCTGGTGGCCGCTATAACTGTTACTGTACTTGTCTGGATTCGCCGCAGCAAATCAGGTCGTAAGGGAGATGATTCTCACGTAAGAAAACCCTCCGTTGGCGCTCCATCCCTGACCGCTCGTGAAACTGAGATACTTGACCTTATTTCCAAAGGTTATACGACTACCCAGATAGCAGCTGCCCTCAACCTCAGCCCCGAAACCATACGCTGGTACCGAAAGAACCTCCTTTCCAAACTCGACGTCTCCAACACCGCCGAACTCGTCTCCGTCTCTAAAGAGCTCGGCCTGGTTTAACCTCTGTCAAAAATACTTTTGTTATTATGTAAGTTAAATTTTTGTCTTACATAATTTTTGTTCGCATAATGCAGTTAGCAGGTTTTGTGGTTAATTTTGCTAAATTTGTGGACTAAAGATTCGATATGGATAAAGGAGAAATAAGGGCTATGTTTCCGGCGCTCGGGGAGAAGGTGTACGGGAAGCCGCTTGTGTATCTGGACAATGCCGCGACTACTCAGCGGCCGCTCTCCGTCGTCGAAAAATGGCGGCGGATGGCCCTCGAGCGCAACGCCAATATACATCGCGCCGTCCATTTTCTCTCTTCGGAAGCAACCGCCGAATACGAGGCCGCAAGGGATGCTGTTCGCGACTTTATTGGAGCTGCAGACCGTTCGGAAATTGTGTTCACTTCCGGGGCCACGGCGTCGATCAATCTCGTAGCATTCTCCTTTGGGGAGAGGTTCGTCGGCGAGGGCGACGAGATCATCGTCACCGAGGCGGAGCACCACTCCAATATCGTTCCCTGGCAGATGCTTTGCGAGAGAAAGAAGGCTCATCTTAGGGTCGCCAGGGTTTCGGACGACGGACACCTTGACCTCGATCAGCTGTCATCGCTTCTTTCTCCGAAGACCAGGATAGTCGCCGTAGCCCACGTTTCAAATGTGCTCGGCATAGTTAACCCCGTCAAAGAAATCGTGGCCTTGTGTCACTCCAGGAGCGTTCCGGTCCTTGTTGACGGGGCGCAGGGGATTGTCCACTGCAAGGTTGACGTGCAGGATATCGACTGTGATTTCTACGCCTTTTCAGGCCATAAGATCTACGCGGCGACAGGGACCGGCGTCCTTTACGCCAAGCGGAAATGGCTGGATGAAATGCCTCCTTATATGGGCGGCGGCGAGATGATCGAGACGGTGAATTTTTCCGGCACTACCTACGCCCGGCCGCCTCATAAGTTCGAAGCCGGGACGCAGAATATCTCAGCTGTTCCCACCTTCATTCCCGCCCTCGAGACGGCCCGTCTCATGGGCGAGGATAGCGCTGTAGGAAAATACATCCTTGACGCACTGACTTCGGACAGCCGGATTACTCTCTACGGAGTTCCACGTGGAACAACGGACAAGGTCCCCGTTTTCTCCTTCTCCGTGAAGGGAGTTCACCACGAAGACCTTGCCCTGATACTCGACAAAATGGGCATCGCCGTCCGTTCCGGCCAGATGTGCGCCGAGCCCCTCATGGACCGTTTCGGCGTCACCGGCATGCTCCGCGCCTCCTTCGCACCGTACAACACCCTCGAAGAGGCAAAATATTTTATAGAATCCCTAAACAGGGCGATAGAAATGTTATTATGAACTTTAAAATCAGACTATTCTATCCAAAGACTACGGACCTTCGGTCCTATCCCTCCCAAAGCTTGCTTTGGGCCCCTCCCACTCACGACTGCGTGGGCGCAGACGGTCTTTGAATAGAACAGTCTGATTTTAAAAGATAGTCGCATCGTTACATATAAACAATAATGGAATTACAGGAAGCGAAAGAAAAGATAGTCGAAGATTTTTCGATGTTCGACGAGTGGCTGGACAAGTACGAGTACCTCATCGGGCTGGGAAAGGAACTGGAGGCGTACCCGGAGGAGGAGCGTACTGAGGAGCATCTTATAAAGGGATGCCAGTCGAGGGTGTGGCTATGCAGTGAGAAGCGCGACGGGCGGCTTTTTTTCAGGGCCGACAGCGACGCCATCATCACCAAAGGCATCATATCGCTTCTTGTCGGAGTCTATTCCGGCAGGACGCCGGAGGAGATCGCCGGCGACGATTTCGCCTTCCTCGACGAGATCGGCCTCAAGGAAAACCTTTCCCCGACAAGGGCCGGGGGGCTTGCGTCGATGATTGAGACGCTAAGGCGTACGGCGGAGGATGCAAAATGAGTGAAAAAGGAAATGAAAGAGTCTGAAAAAGAAATACTTACAGCCGAAGACGCACAGGAGCTTGCGCCTCTTTACGCCAATGTGGTGCTTGCGCTCAAGCAGGTCTATGACCCTGAGATACCGGTCAATATCTATGACCTCGGGCTTATCTACGAGCTCAATATAGACAAAGAGAAAAACGTCCACATCAAGATGACCTTCACCGCCCCCAACTGCCCGATGGCAGACGAGGTGATGATGGATGTAAGGCAGAACGTCGAGGAGGTTCCCGGCGTGAAATCCTGCAACATAGAGCTGGTCTTCGAGCCGGCCTGGGACAAGAGCATGCTCTCCGAAGAAGCGAGAGTGGCTCTCGGGTTCGACGACGAAGACGAGCCGGAGCAGGAACAGGGGCCGGAGTCCTTTGGATTTGACGTCTGATGGCGATGACGGAAATATATCTTTCCCTCGGAAGCAATCTCGGCGACCGTGAGGGTAATCTTGAACAGGCGGTGGAGATGCTTTCGGACGCCCTCGGGGTGCAGCCGGAGGCGGTTTCTTCAGTGATAGAGACTGAGCCGTGGGGCTTTGAGAGCGAAAACAAATTTCTCAATCAGTGCGTGCTCTACAGCGTAGGCCTGCCGGAGGACATACCGGCGGCGGCAGCTGCGAGGGGGCTTCTCTACGAGGCCAAGAGGATAGAGCGCTGGATGGGGCGTGAGAAGTCCGGCGAGGGCTATGAGGACAGGCCGATAGACATCGACATACTCTATTTCGGAGACCTCGTTCTCCGGGAAGAAGACCTCGTAATCCCCCATCCCCGCATCGCGGAACGTGATTTTGTAAAAATTCCCCTCCGGGAAATAGCAAAAACTGCCCTCAGGGCCTCCCATCCTGAAATATTTGATTAAATTTGCAGGCTACGGACAATAAAAACAACACTATATGACACAGGACGAACTTTTCAAAGTGCTTGTCGCACACTGCAAGGAGTACGGATTCATTTTCCCTTCAAGCGAGATTTATGACGGCCTCGCAGCCGTGTATGACTACGGCCAGATGGGCGTGCAGCTCAAGAACAACATCAAGAACTTCTGGTGGGAAGCGATGACCCGCCTCAACGAGAACATCGTCGGCATCGATTCCTGCGTGTTCATGCATCCCAAGACCTGGGTGGCCTCCGGCCATGTGGCGGCCTTCAACGACCCTCTAATCGACAACAAGGACTCCAAGAAGCGCTATCGCGCCGACGTCCTCATCGAGGACTATCTCGCCAAGATCGAGGAGAAGATGAACAAGGAGGTCGAGAAGGGCCGCAGGAAATTCGGCGACGCATTCAACGAGGAGCAGTTCCGTGCGACGAACCCCAACGTCCTCCGCGAAAAGGCCAAGTACGATGAGGTCCACGCCCGCTACAAGGCGGCCGAGGACGCCAACGACCTGGCGGCCTACAGGCAGATAATTATCGACTGCGGCATCGTGTGCCCGATTTCCGGCACGGCCAACTGGACCGAGGTCCGTCAGTTCAACCTGATGTTCTCGACCCAGGGCTCCACGACCGGAAACGCTGACGACAAGCTTTACCTCCGTCCCGAGACGGCCCAGGGCATATTCATCAACTATCTCAACGTCCAGAAGACCGGACGCATGAAGATACCTTTCGGTATCGCCCAGATCGGCAAGGCTTTCCGCAACGAGATTGTCGCACGCCAGTTCATCTTCAGGATGAAGGAGTTCGAGCAGATGGAGATGGAATTCTTCGTGAAGCCCGGCACCGAGATGGAGTGGTTCAAAAAGTGGAAGGAGAACCGTATGGCCTGGCATGTCGCCCTCGGGATGGGCGCGGAGAACTACCGTTTCCACGACCACGAGAAGCTCGCCCACTACGCCAACGCCGCGACCGACATCGAGTTCAACTTCCCCTTCGGCTTCAAGGAGCTTGAGGGCATCCACTCGAGGACGGATTTCGACCTTGGCAATCATCAGAGCCTTTCCGGCAAGAAGATCCAGTACTTCGACCCCGAGACGGGCGAAAGCTATGTCCCTTACTGCGTGGAGACGTCCATCGGTGTCGACCGTATGACCCTCGCCGTGCTCAGCCACGCCTATACAGTCGAGGAACTCGAAGGCGGAGACAGCCGCGTCGTCCTCAAAATACCCGCCCCGCTCGCGCCGGTCAAGGTTGCCGTGATGCCGCTCGTCAAGAAGGACGGCCTGCCCGAGATAGCGCAGAAGGTTGTGGATGAGCTCAAATACGACTTCTCCTACCAGTACGATGAAAAGGACTCCATCGGCAAGCGCTACCGCAGACAGGACGCCATCGGCACCCCGTTCTGCGTGACAGTGGACCACGACACCGTCAGCGACGGCTGCGTGACCGTCCGCGACCGCGACACCATGAGCCAGGAGAGAGTCCGCATCGAGGACCTTCGCGACATGATCGAGAAGAAGGTGAGTCTCAGGAACCTTCTTAAGAAACTGTAACCCTATGATTCTCAGTATTCTCGACACCGACCTCTACAAATTTTCCACCTCGAACGCCTACTTCCAGCTCTATCCGCTGGCCGAGGGGACGTTCAAATTCCAGGACAGGGCGAAGGAGGTCTATGACGAAGATTTCCTGGTGGCCCTGAAGGCCGAAATAGCGAAGCTCGGAGAGCTGTCGCTGACGGACGACGAGTTCGTCTATGTGACAAGGAAGATACGCTATATCAGCCGCAGCTACTGGGAGTGGCTCCGCGGTTTCCGTTTCAACGCCGGCAAGGTGAAGGTCTCCCTCGATGAGGAAGGCCACCTCCAGATGGAGGTCACCGATTATCTTTACAAAGTGACCCTTTACGAGGTGCCGCTCCTCGCCATCGTAGCGGAGCTCCGCAACCGCCACAAGGGAGTCGTCGCCGATCCGAAGAAGGCCTTGGCGCTTTTGGATGAAAAAATGAAAATAGCGAACGACAACGCCCTTGTTTTCTCCGAGTTCGGGACGCGCCGACGTTTCTCTTCAGATCTCCACGAAGTTATAGTAAAAGGGCTCAAGGAGATGTGCCCTAAGTACTGCGCCGGGACATCGAACGTCTATTTCGCAATGAAATACTCGATGACCCCGATAGGGACTTTCCCCCACGAGTGGGTGATGTTCCACAGCGGCGCATTCGGCTATAAGAGAGCCAATTACCTCTCTCTTGAGGACTGGATCAAGGTCTATGACGGCGCCCTCGGCACCGCCCTCATCGACACTTTCACGACCGATTCCTTCCTCAGGACGCTCACGATGAAGCAGGCGAAGCTGCTCGACGGTTTCCGCCAGGATTCCGGCGATGAGAAAGAGGTCGGGGAGAAGATCATCGCCCGTCTTAAAGAGTTCGGAATTGACCCCTCGACCAAGGTCGTGGTGTTC
>CADAXR010000038.1 GCA_902791945.1 uncultured Bacteroidia bacterium | reverse complement strand
ATATAACCGTCGGGGCGGATGATGACGCCGGAGCCGCTGCCCTTCTGCTCCCTTGACTGGGGCTGGGAGAATTCATCTCCGAAGAAGAAACGGAAGAACGGGTCTATGTTCTGGAACTGCTGACGGTAGGACACCGTGACTTCGACATAGACGACCGCATCGACCGCGGCTTCCGCCGCATAGGTAAAATCGGGATAATCGCTGTCTGCCAGATTGACAGTCCTGTACTCTACTCCGCCCGAAGTCTCGGGAAGGATGGACGAAGAATCCTTGTCTCCAACCCGCACGACCGCATAGGCCGTTATGGCGCTCAGGACCACGGAAAGGAGAATCGTAATGATGCTTTTTTTCATGATATTGCGTTTTGTTTACTTTAATCCACGAGGCCCTCCCGCGAACGGGCAAGGCCGGGGCTGAAATTTCAAAATATATGCCATGTAATCAAAAAAATGATTATATTTGTAATCCTTAGTCAAACGCAAAACAAAAAAGACTACATATGAAACTGAACATCTCTAGCAGCGAGCTCCTCAAAGGCCTTCTCGACGTCTCCAAAGCCATCCCGGCCAAGACCACCCTCCCCATCCTGGAGAACTTCCTCTTCGTCCTCAAGGGCGGCGTCCTGGAAGTGACGGCCTCCGACACCGAGTTCACCCTCCGCACCGAAATCCCCGCCGACATCGAAGAGGAAGGCTCGATGGCAGTGCCTGCAAGGCACATCATCGAGCTGCTCAAGGTCCTCCCTGACCAGCCCCTCCGCATCAAGACCATCAGCGACAGCTCCTTCGAGTGCGCCTGGGCGAGCGGTAATTCCGTACTCCCCTTCTTCCCTCCCGAGGATTACCCCGAGATCAAGACCGCCGGCGAGAACGCGACGACCGTCGAGTTCCCTGCCGAGACCCTCATCGAAGGCATCTCCAGCACCGTCTACGCAACGGCCGACGACGAGATCCACCCCGCGATGAACGGTATCTACTTCGACATCAGCCCCGAGTCAACGACCCTCGTCGCCTCGGACGCCCACAAGCTCATCTGCTACACGACCCCCGAGGCCAAGGCTCCCGCAGCTTCCTTCATCCTTCACAAGAAGCCGGCCGCCGTCCTCCGTTCCATCGTTAACAAGGCCGACGAGCTCGTCCGCATAAGCTTCGACTCCTCGACCGCGGTGTTCACTTTCGGCCACACCCTCATGGTCTGCCGCCCCGTCGTCGGCAAGTACCCGAGGTACCGCGAGGTCATCCCGCAGAACAACTCGAACATCCTCCGCATAGACCGCAACCTCCTTCTCGGCATCGTCCGCCGCGTCGCCGTCTGCGCCGACAAGGGTGCGAGCCACATCAAGCTCGACCTCAAGCCCGGCCAGCTGGAAGTTTCCGCCCAGGACCTCGGCTTCGCCCTCGCCGCCTACGAAAAGATCGAGTGCGACTACTCCGGAGACGTGCTCACCATAGGTTTCAAATCGACCTTCCTTTCCGAGATTCTCTCGAACCTCGACTGCGAGAACATAGTCATCAAGTTCGCCGATGCCCGCCGTTCCGTGCTCATCCTCCCCGCCGAAGGCGAAGAGGCCGCCAGCAAGATCTGCGGCATCCTTATGCCTATAATGATCTAAGCCTTTATGGAGCTTTCACTTACAAGGCCGCTGCTCTTCTTCGACATAGAGAGCACCGGCCTTAATATTGCCACCGACTGCATCGCCGAACTCAGTTTCGTCAAGGTCTTCCCCGACGGCGAGCAGCGCATCAAGACCTGGAGATTCAAGCCGTGGGACTATGCCGCCGGCAGGCAGCACCCCATCCACCCGGCCGCTTCCGCGGTCAACGGCCTCAAGGATGAAGACCTTCAGGGCGAGCCCCGTTTCTGCGACAAGGTCGACGAAGTGATCGAGTGGATCGGAGACAGCGACCTCGCCGGCTTCAACTCCGCCAAGTTTGACCTCCCGATGCTCGCCGAAGAGTTCGAGAGGGTCCGAAAGTGGACTGGGCGGGAGATTCCCATCAACCTCCACGACCGCTACATGGTCGATGTCCAGACCATCTACCACTACTTCGAGCCCAGAAACCTCCGGGCCGCCTACCGCTTCTACTGCGGCGGCGAAGATTTCGAGAACGCCCACACCGCCGAGGCCGACACCGTCGCGACCCTTGAGGTCCTCAAGGGCCAGATCCGGAAATACGGAGATTCCATCAAGAACGACGTCCCCTCCCTTTCCGCCATCGGAGGACGCTCAAAGACAGTCGATTACGCCGGCAGGTTAATCCTCGGCGAGAACGGCGAAGCCGTCATATCCTTCGGAAAGCACAAGGGCCGGACAGCTCGCGAAGTCTACTTCGCCGAGCCGTCCTATTTCGCCTGGATAGAATCCGGCGAGTTCACCCTCGACACCAAGAGGCAGTTTGCCCTCCTCAAGGAGAAATTCGACGCCGAGAAAAAGCGGGCCGACGCTGAAAAGCAGTCGAGACCCGCTTCCGAAGAAGAGCTCCGCAGCCTTGCAGGCAAATGGAGCGGCAAGCTCTTCTGAGACTTCAGGGACGCCCCCTCAATGAGAGAGCCTGGAAATAAGCTCGTCGCCGAGGGCTTCCTTGACACGGATGTGGTCGAGGACGGCGGTGACGAAGGAGTTTGACTCGAAGTCGCCGCGGACCTGCTCGAAATCCTGTTCCTTTTCTATCTTGGAGCCGTCGGCGCCGAAGCCCGTCATGGCCGCAAGGCTGAACTCCTTGCGGGCATCCTCGTAGAGCTGGCGGTCAAGGCCGATTACGGCCTCCTTCCACTTGCAGACGATGTCGATGACGTCGGCCTTGGTAATCGTCTCCATGTCGACGCCGAAGAAATCCTTGTACTCGCCGTAGGCCCAGGTCCACTCGTATTCGTAGTAGTGCGAATGCATATCGGCGAATGCCTCCCTGACATCCTCGATGGAAGCCACTTCGCCGGAGGCCACCTTGGCGAGCAGGCTGTCCACAAGGGCCTTCGGGGCAATCATCCCACTGATATCCACCCAGTTGCCTGTGCCGGCCTCAACAGTTGGCTTAAGCGCCTCCCGGAGCTCCTCGTCGGAAGCACCCGAGGGAAGATTCTCGAGTTTCTTGATAATAGAGTTGCCGAGGAACTTGGTGATGGCGGTCTCATAGAAACGGATGCCGTTGCGCAGCGAACTGTTGCGGATCTTGGTGCTGTGATAGGCATAGACATCGGAGAGCTCTCCGGAGGAATACTGAAGGTTGCGAAGCAGTTTTATGCCCTTGAGCATCTTCTGGATGGTAAAGGGGCTCAGCAGATTGTAGTTGATGCAGTCGAGGCGGTCCGGGTCCTTCCGGGCGTCGCGGCGGGGCCATTTCTGCGCGTCGCGGATAGTACCGACGCTGCGGAGGTTGACTCCGGGCACAAGGAAAGTGGAATTCTGCTGCTCGATAAGATACGAGAAAGGAAGATTGGAAGTGTCAGAATGTGTAACGTGGCGCCCCATCACGAGGGAGAAGGCGCCGATACGTGACGGCCAGAGGATGTACGAGTCTGACGAAGTCTTGGCTCCGCGCTCCAGGATTCCCTGGTGGATGGGGCCGAGCTTGTACATATGGTTGCTCTGGTTGGACCCCGAGCCTGCATTCATGAACGAGAACATACCGGCAATGAGAAGCGTGCTCTTGTGGTGGGTCACGGTGAAAGGCCCTGCGAAAATCGCGCAGGCCTCTCCGTTCTCGCCCTGGCAGTTCGAGAAAAACAGCGAATCGGACGCGCTGTAGCCGTGGCCGAGTGTGCAGCACTGGCCGATGAAGCACCGGGTCAGCATCGTGTTGTCCTCCACCTTCGCCCCGCTCGAGATGATGAAATCATCGGCGATGACTCCGTGGCCGACGCGTACCGGCGCGCTAGCATTGCTGTTGATGCTGCCGTTGCGAAGACGGCTCGTGCCGCTGATGTTGGCGCAGTCGCCTATGCGGACGCCGTGGATGACCTTTGTGTTGCGAATCTTGACGCGGTCGCCTATGGTGCCGCGTTCATTCTCCACCGAGGCGGCATAATCCTCTATCATCCGGTCCAGGGCGGAAATCACCTCCGGCTGGTGACGGTACATCGCAAGGATGTAGGCCGTCTGGGCACTGAGGCGGTCGTAGATCCGCACTTCGCGGCCGCCCGTCTCGTTGAGCACGGCCACCTCGATGCCGTTGCCGAAACGGCACTGTCCGTCGGTATAGATCAGGTCGACGTTCTCGATGTAGCAGTCGCTGCCGATGTTGTAGTTGGCAATATAATCGGTTATGTTCTCGACGAGGGTGTTGTCCCCCACCGTCACGTTGTGGAGCGTGACGTCACGGAGGCCCGAGTGCTTCTGGAGCCCTCCGGGGAGGGTGAAAGCGGCGTCGAAACGGCCGAAGAGCACGTCGCCGGAGAAGCGCACGTTCCTTATATATTTAAGAGTCTCGGGAGCCGTGGTCTTAACGCGGCTCCAATCCTCAGACTTACATCCCGCCTCAACGAGAATCCCGATTTCTGACTGTGTAAGGTTCTTATATTCCATATAATTATTCAACGGTTACTGATTTTGCAAGGTTTCGAGGCTGGTCGACATTGCGCCCCTTGTAGGTCGCTATGTAATAGGAAAGGAACTGCAACGGCACAATGGAGACCACCGGCATCAGGCATTCCACAGTGGAAGGCACTTCGATACAGTAGTCGGCGCTCCGACGTACGAGGTCATCCCCTTTGCAGACGACGGCAATTATCTTTCCGCCCCGGGCCTTGATTTCTTCTATATTGGACAAGGTCTTTTCGTATGTGGAATCGGGCGTTGCGATGGCCACGGTAGGCATCTCCGCGTCGATGAGGGCTATCGGCCCGTGCTTCATCTCGGCGGCAGGCAGACCTTCCGCATGGATATATGAAATCTCCTTCAGTTTCAGCGCCCCTTCCAGGGCCGTAGGATAATTGTATCCGCGGCCGAGATATATGAAATTGTGGGCATACGTGAACATACGGGCCAGCGACGCCACCTCCGGCGCCGTCTTCAGCGCCTCGCGGATTGTCGCCGGCAGTTCAAGGATCGCCTGCGCCACGCGGTGGTAGTAGCCTTCGTCGATGGTGCCCTTCAGGCGGCCGATAAGGAGAGCCATCATCGCCATCACCGTCACCTGGCCGGTAAAGGCCTTGGTGGAAGCCACACCGATCTCCGGCCCCACATGGATATATGTTCCGGAGTGTGTGGCCCTCGGGATGGACGACCCTACGACATTGCAGATGCCATAGACGAAGGCGCCGGCCTTGCGGGCCATCCCGACGGCCGCCAGCGTGTCCGCCGTCTCTCCCGACTGGGACACCGCGATGACTATGTCGTCCGGATAGATTACCGGATCGCGGTAGCGGAACTCCGAAGCGTATTCCACCTCCACGGGGATCCTGCACATACTCTCGATCAGATGCTCGCCGATGAGCGACGCGTGCCAGGAAGTGCCGCAGGCGACAAAAATGATTCGCCTGGCGGCAAGGAAACGCTCCTTATTGTCGAGGACTCCGGACAGGATGACTTCACGCGTACCGGGGATGACACGGCCGCGGATACAGTCCTCAAGCGTCTCCGGCTGTTCGTGGATTTCCTTGAGCATGAAGTGGTCGAAGCCTCCCTTTTCCAACTGGGAGATGGAAAGCCGGAGTTTCTGTATGGCCACCGGGCTCTCAGCCCCGTCCAGAGTCATTATATGAAGCGGTTTCCCCCTTTCAATAACGGCTATCTCGCCGTCGTTCAGGTACACGAAATCCTGGGTAAAGCCGATGATGGATGCGGCATCCGACGAGAGGAAATATTCCCCGTCCCCCACTCCTATCGCCATCGGGCTGCTTTTTCTGGCGGCGATTATGCGCGAGGTGTCTCCCCTTTCGATTACGGCAATGGCATACGCCCCGACCACCTGGGAGAGGGCCTCGCGAACCGCCTCCTCGAGGGAACAGCGGTGTTCGTCACGCACATATTCTATGAGGTTGACCAGCACTTCCGAATCGGTGCTGCTCCGGAAAGTGAATCCCTGGGTGCGAAGCGCATCCCTCAGGACACGGTAATTCTCGATGATCCCGTTATGGATGAGCGCGAGATCGCCCGAACGGGAAAGATGGGGATGGGCATTGGCATCGCTGGGCTCGCCGTGGGTGGCCCAGCGCGTGTGGCCGATCCCTATGGTTCCTCCGGCGTTTTTTCCCTGGAGGAAACGCTCGAGGTCGTCCACCTTGCCCTTGCACTTGAACACATCGAGGACGCCGTCAGGATGGATGACGGCAAGTCCCGCGCTGTCGTAGCCCCTGTACTCCAGCCTGTGGAGGCCGCTTATGATGACGTTGGCGGCTTCACGTCCGCCTACATATCCTACAATTCCGCACATAAGGCCTACAGATAAAGGAGTTCACGGTATTTGGGAAGCGGCCACAGGGCGTCGTCCACCAGCATCTCGAGGTGGTCGGCATCTTCACGGACTTTTTTCATCGCGTCCATCACGGCCGTGGAATAGAGCCCGGCCTTTTCCGAGGTGTCGGTGAGCCGGTTGGCCTTGCGGCGCACCTCCACGAGGGCGGCGACGCCGTCGCTGAGGCTGTTGATGAGCCTCGCAATCTGCCTGTAGGTCCTTTCAGGGGCCCGGCCGAGCCAGTCGGTCTCGTCGCCGAAGACTTCGCGGCAGCCACGGAGGTTCTCCGCAAGAATATTCTGGTAAGCTGTTGCAGCGGGAATGACGTGGTTGAGACATATGTCACCTATCACGCGCGCCTCTATCTGGAGTTTCTTCACGAAAGTCTCCTCGAGGACCTCCACCCGAGCGTCGATTTCCGTCCGGGAGAGAACACCTGTCCCTGTGAGGACGGCCACGGAGTCCTCTTCCTGGAAAGCATGGAAGGCCTCCGCGGCGTTATTGACTGAACGAAGGCCGCGACGAAGGCTTTCTTCCTTCCAGTCGCTGCCATAGCCGTTCCCTTCGAACATAACCTTGCCGGCTTCCTTAAGGAAGTCGCGGACGGTTGTCAGGATGGCTTTTTCCTTATCCTCACCGGCGGCAATGCGTTTATCGACGCGGTCAGCGAACTGCCGGAGGCTGTCGGCGACGATGGCGTTGAGAACGAAGGTCGAGCCGGCGGCATTGGCCGAGGAGCCGAGCGCCCTGAACTCGAAACGGTTGCCGGTGAAGGCGAATGGAGAGGTGCGGTTGCGGTCGGTGTTGTCCGGAATGATCTCCGGGATGGTGCCGACTATGCTGATGCTGTCTTTGCCGGAATCCCAGTCGACCTCCTTCATCCGGAGAATGGCGTCGAAAACCTTCGTAAGGGTCGAGCCGGAGAATACGGAAAGGGTCGTCGGAGGGGCCTCGCTACCGCCGAGCCGCCAGGTGTTTCCGAGCGAACATACCGATGCCATAAGAAGGTAACCGTGGTCGGCCATAGCCTTGAGGACCGAAGTGTAGAACGAGAGGAAACGGAGCTTGTCCTCACTCGTACCACCGGGAGAAAGCAGGTTTACTCCGTCGTCGGTACGGAGCGACCAGTTGCAGTGTTTTCCGCTTCCGTTGACACCCTGGAAGGGCTTTTCGTGGAAAATGACCCTGAGTTTGTGCTTCTCGGCCACCTTCTGCATCACGATCATGAGAAGCATGTTCTGGTCGATGGCCTGCGTGATCTCAGAAAACAGCGGCGCGCACTCGAACTGATTGGGGGCCACCTCGTTGTGGCGTGTCTTAAGAGGGATGCCGAGCAGATAGGCCTCGGTCTCGAAGTCTTTCATGAAAGCCTCCACCCTGGAAGGAATGGCGCCGAAATAGTGGTCACTCAGCTGCTGGTCCTTGGCGGAAGTGTGCCCTATGACCGTGCGGCCGCAGAGCTGCAGGTCGGGACGCGCGTTGAAAAGGGCGTCGTCGACAAGGAAATACTCCTGTTCAAGGCCCAGGTTGACCCTGACAGACTGTACTCCGGAGTTGAAAAACTTCGCGACCCGGGTCGCGGCTTTGTCGAGGGCCTGTACCGAACGGAGAGAAGGCACTTTCATGTCCAGTGCGTCTCCGTTGTATGAGACGAAGACGGAAGGGATGCAGAGCGTCCCGTCAAGGACGAAGACCGGGGAGGCCGGATCCCAGGCGGTGTAGCCGCGCGCTTCGAAAGTGTTGCGAAGACCACCGCTTGGGAAACTGGAGGCGTCCGGCTCCTGCTGGACGAGGGCGCCGCCGCAGAACTGCTCGATGGCGGTGCCGTCCGGGCCCGGAGTCATGAAGGCCTCATGCTTCTCGGCGGTCGCGCCGGTAAGGGGCTGGAAAAGGTGGGTGTAGTGGGTTGCACCAAGCTCCTGCGCCCAGGCTTTCATGCCTGAAGCGATCTTGTCGGAGGTGGTCCTGGGGAGTTTTTCGCCCGTCGTGCGGGCACTGAGGACTGCCTGAAGAGCGTCTGCGGGAAGGAACTTCCGCATCTTCTCAACAGTGAACACATTCCGGCCGAAGTACGTCGAAATCGGCCCTTCTTCCACGCAGTGCCTCTGGCTGCTGCGTGAGGACGCCACGGCGAGCGCCCTTTCTCTGAATGATGCCATGTAATATTTAATTTGCCGGAACCCCTCGCAACGGCGGCGGAGGATTCCGGACACAAATTTACTCTATTCTTTCTAAAAAACAAAAACCGGCTTTTGCAAGCCGGCTTGTTGTTGAAGAACCCTATTTGACCGTCACCGTGACTGTCTTGTAGAGCTTGAATCCGTTGATTTCATAGTTGAAGGTCACGTCGGCGGATCCCTTGGAAACGCCTTTAATGACGATACAGTCGCGGGCCTCGTCGACCCAGGTCTGGACCTTGTCCTCGTCCTTGGAAGAGGAGGAATACTTGCCTCCTGTAATCCTCGAATCATCCTGGTAGACGGCGAAGACCTCAAGCTGGCTGTCCTTGCCGATAGAGTGCTTTTGGCCGATCTCCTTGACCCTGGAGCCGTCGTAATAACCGAAATGGTTGGTGCTGATGGAATAGGCGTGCTTGTCGCAGGAAACTGACGCGGCCGCTACCAGCACGATTGCGGCGATGGCCGCAAAAATCTTTGAAAATTTTTTCATAGTCTTTAATTTTAATCCGCCACCTTTATATAATAATACAGGCTGTCCGACGGAACCGGGGCGTCATCCTGCAAAATCCGCACCATATCCCCGAGAATAAGGTCGGGCCTCACGGCGCCGCTTTCCCAGAAATCGTTGCCTCCGGCGGGGCCGAGACGCTTGATATTATTATATATCTTTGGTATATCGATGTTTTCAAAAACAGGGCAAGCCCTCGCAATTTCCTCTCTCGTCCGGCAAAGGCCCGGATTGAGCCAGACGTCGGCTTCGCCGGCAAGGGAGCGCGCCGTCTCCAGTGAGACTACAGACGAGGAACTCTCCCCTTCCGCTGCGCCGAGCACCTGACCGCCGGCATCTTCCACCAGACGGGTGAACCAGTTGGAGCCTCCTGGGATAAACCACCTGTCGCCATAGGGCAGGTTGACAAGGACCTTCCGACGGATTTCCGGCGTGCAGACAGCCTTGTGATAGGCATCCGCCACCATGCCGTAAAACTCATCGGCCTCCTTGAGCCGCCCTGTCAGAGCGCCGAAAAGGCGGACATACGAGGCCCTGGCGAGAGGGTGTGTCTCAAGGTGATCGTAGAGGACAAGCACCGGAATGCCTGAGCGGCGCAGGAAGGAGACCGGCTCCGGGACGATTGCAGAAGTGGCATATGCCACGACAAGATCCGGCCTGAGCTTCAGGACAGCCTCGTAGTCCGGGGCATAGTCGTAGCCCACTTCGACTGCCTTGATCCTGTCATTGGCAAGGTAACGCAGGCCGGAGACGCCGGTGACGACTGAGTCGCACCCGACGGCGGAGAGGCACGCGACGTACGAACTCGAGGCGCAGACTATGCTCCCGAGGGGTTTTTCTATAAATAAGGTGTCGCGCTGTCCGCCGAACGGGGACACGCTCACTACTGCCGTCCTCTCCCCTTCCGCAATCTCGAAGAACCTTGCCTCCTCTCCCTGAAAGGGAGCGGCCGGCCTTGAGCACGAAAGTGCAATAAGGAGTAATATCGCGATTTTTTTCACGCTGCAAAGATAGCATCTTATTGCGAATAAACTGAAAGTTACTTACATTTGTCAAAATTGACGTTAATTATTAAACACTTAACTCTATGAAACGCATTTTCTCCATTCTCTGCCTTGCGCTAGTCATAGGCGCCTGCGACAAAAACAAAGACAAAGAGAACGCCCCTTTCAAAATCAACCCTTACAACCTCGTCGGTGTCTGGGCCTGCACGGAGCACATTGCACTCGATGGCCAGAACTCTCCGTACGTAGCTGAACATACTGCCCTTATCATCAGCATCAACAGCATTACCTACCAAGCCCCCTACTTTGGCGGCGGCACTTGGGAAGCCGGTATCCAGGTCGAAGGGGACAAGATACAGGCCTCGGACGATGACGGCAATAAAATGTTATTTGAAGTCAAAAGCCTGGACGGGAAACACATGACCTGGCATCAGTATCCGGATGAAAATGAAACTGAATACGCCAAGGAATCCTTCATCAACGTTACCCGCATCCTCCCCGGAAAATGGAAGATCCAATATCCCGACGGTTACACCATCGCCACAATTGACGCCAAAGGGTCTTTTGTTGAGGAATACGAGACTCCGGAGCCTTTCTCCATGGAATGCGAATGGCTCCTTGAGATCTCTAACGGGCAGGTCATTTTGCATATTGACGAGATTGCAAAAGATTACGTCCTCTGGTCGACTAAGTTCACCCTCCTCAAGATTACCGACGACCGTATTGAGGCTAAGCAGTCGGGGACAAACGCAGACATAGTTCTGCTGCGGCAGTAGTCCTCTCCGCCAGATAAAGACCGGCACTAGAAAAAGTGCCGGTCTTTTTTTTGAAAATTTTTGACGAAAAATTTAAAATATTTTTTGTTTTTCAATAAATGTTTATATATTTGCAGTGTAAAACTTAAAACCAAAACGATATGACTGCAGCTTGGGCATCACTCAGCATCCTGATGAAGATCCTCTGGGGCGTCACCCTGACCGCCTCGCTCATTTTCATCATCCAGACAGTTATGACCTTCATCGGCGCCGACTCCGGCGGGATGGACACCGACTTCAGCGGTGACTTCGGCGGAGACGTCCCCGACGGAGGGCTCGACTCCCCTTCCGACCTGGGGCACACGGGAATGAACCTCTACACCTTCCGCAACCTTGTCAACTTCCTGCTCGGTTTCGGATGGACGGCGATTATCCTGAGGTCCAAGATCGCCTCCACCGCCCTTCTTGTCATTGTCGCCGTAGTTGTCGGCGCCGGACTGGTAGTGGCTGTGATGTACCTCTTCAAATGGCTCAACTCGATGCAGCAGACCGGCACCATCAACCTCTACAAGTCGGCCGTCGACTGCCAGGGCAGCGTGTACATCCCCATCCCGGGACACCGCGAGGGAGAAGGCAAGGTCCAGGTGACCATCAACGACTCCGTCCGTGAATACAACGCCCTTACCGACGGCGACGCCCTCAAGACAGGCGCCCAGATCCGCATCGTCGAAGTCATCAACGCCAACACGGTGCTCGTAGAACCTCTGGAAACAATCATCATCTAAAAAATAAAAGCTATGGTTTACATCATCCTGATCGTAGTCGTAGTGCTCTTCGTGACGCTCGCCGCCATCCTCAAGCGCTACAAACGCTGCCCCTCCGACAAGATCCTCGTCATCTATGGTAAGACCGGCAGGAACACCTCCGCAAAATGCGTCCACGGCGGCGCGGCCTTCATCTGGCCCGTCTTCCAGAATTACGCATTCCTCGACCTCACCCCCATCTCCATCGAGTGCAACCTCACCAATGCACTTTCCAAGCAGAACATCCGCGTCGACGTTCCCTGCCGTTTCACCGTCGGTATCTCGACCGACACTGACAGCATGACCAACGCCGCCGAGCGCCTTCTCGGCCTCACCACGGCCTCCATACAGAACATCGCGACCGATATCCTCTTCGGTCAGCTCCGTCTGGTCATCGCGACGATGGACATCGAGGAGATCAACGCCGACCGCGACAAGTTCCTCGCCAACGTCTCCACCAACGTTGAAGCGGAGCTCCGTAAAATCGGCCTCAAGCTCATCAACGTCAACGTAACGGATATCCGCGACGAATCCGGCTACATCGAGGCTCTCGGTAAGGAAGCCGCCGCAAAGGCCATCAACGACGCCAAGAAGAGCGTCGCCGAGCAGAATCGTTTCGGTGAGATCGGTAAGGCCGAAGCCGACAGGGACAAGGACATCCGTATCGCAGAGACCGCCCGTGACACCCGTATCAAGACCGCCGACGCCAACGCGAAGGCCGTCGAGGGTGAGAACAGCGCAAAGATCGCCATCGCCAACTCCGACGCAATGCGCCGTGAGAAAGAGGCTGAGGCCGCACGCATAGCGGTTGCAGCCGAGAAGGTCCAGGCCGCAAAGGCTCTCGAGGAGGCTTACAAGAGCGAGCGCGACGCCGAGCTCGCCCGTGCCGACAGGGAGAAAGCTACACAGCAGGCCAACATCGTCGTTCCCGCCGAGATCGACAAGCAGAAAGCCATCATCAACGCCGAGGCTGAGGCCGAGAAGGTCCGTCGACTCGCCAAGGGTGAGGCGGACGCCATCTATGCCAAGATGGACGCCCGTGCCCGCGGTATCCTCGAAATCCTCTCCAAGCAGGCCGAAGGTTTCGGTCAGGTGGTCCACGCCGCAGCGGGAGACCCTCAGAAGGCCGTCATGATGATGATCGCCGACAAACTTCCCGAGCTCGTCAAGACCCAGGTCGAAGCCGTCAAGGGCATCAAGTTCGACAAGGTCACCGTCTGGGACGGTGGCAACGGCGCCAACGGCAAGACCGCGACCTCCAATTTCATCTCCGGTATGATGCAGTCGGTACCTCCGCTCAACGACCTCTTCAAGATGGCCGGAATGGAGCTCCCGACCTACCTCAAGGGCAACGAAGAGAAGCCTGCCGCTATTCCTGAAAAGAAGAAATAATCATGTCAATAGTCGTCAACATAGACAAGCTGATCCTTCGGAAGATGACTTCCCGCGAGCTGGCCGAAAAGGTCGGAATCACGGAGGCCAACCTCTCGATCCTCAAGACCGGGAAGGGTAAGGCGATACGTTTTTCGACCCTGGAAGCCCTATGCAAGGCGCTCGAATGTCAGCCCGGCGACCTATTGGAATACTCTCCGGAGGAGTAGTCCTCCCCTCTCTCTGAAAAGAAAGCCGATCCTGCGGGACCGGCTTTCCTTTTATTTCATCCTGTAGGGAGGATCGTCGTAGAGAAGGAAACGCTTCGCCTTGCGGATCCACTTCTGCTCCTCGGTCTTGACGTGCTCCAGCGCGTCCTGGAAGGAGATTTCGTCGTCGATGTAGGCCTCGAGGGCCGGGTCGGCTAGCTTGAGACGGAACTCTTCCGACATCTCGAACTGGGAATAGCGGTCCTTGAAGTAGCGGATGAGCCTGACGGTGTGGAGAAGGGAGTGATAAGGCTCTCCGGTAAGGATGAGCTGGTAGCCCTGGCAGCGCTCCCCAGCGTACTGCCCGCACGAAGGGGTGAAACTGCAGGGGCGCATTATGACGCCCTTCGGAGAAGGGACGTTGTCGTAAGGCCCCGTCTTTACGAAGGGGGCGCCGATGTACTCGTAGGGCCTCGCGGTGCCGATGGCGGGAGAGATGGTCGTGTTGTTCCACAGGCCGCCGCCGCTGTAGACAAGGCATGTGAAAAGGCCCGGGATATCGGAAGCGGGGGCTATCGTCCACGGCATCAGCTGGCGGTTGGCCTCGCTGGCGGCCGCGGAGATGACGTGGAGCGGAAAGCCGGCGGATATCTCGTTGTGGTAGAGATAGCAGAGTTCGCCGAGGGTGAGTCCGTGCCTGTGGGCTACTTTCGGGACGAACATCTCACTCTTGCCGAAAGGCATGCTGCCCTCGACCGCCCTCCCGGCGGGATTGGCGTGGTCCACGATGTACAGCGAAGGGGCGTCGTCGCCGAGCAGATGGAGCATCTCCATCAGCCGGAAGACATCCCTCGTGTAGTTGAAATAGCGGCTGCCGACGTCCTGGATTTCCACGACGACGGCGCTGAGGCCGCTGATTTCATCGAGGCCGAACTCGATGTGGTTGGTCAGCGGAGTCAGTTCGGTGTCCCTCGGGGAGAACACTTTCGCGAGATTGCCTCTCTCGCGGAAGATGTCCCAGACGTAGCGTCCTTTCGCCGTGTCGTAGCTGTTCTGCGTGGCGAAACAGCCGACACGTCCCTCGGTAAGGGACTTGTCGAGCTGGTCTTCGAGCGGAGTCGTCCTGAAGGAAAACATCAGATGAGGGATTCTGCGACCTTGATGATCTCCTTGCCGAGGGCGTCGGCCGCCTCCTCGGTCGGGGCCTCGGAGTAGATGCGGATGATGGGCTCGGTGTTGGACTTGCGGAGGTGGACCCAGGTGCGGTCCTTCTCGAAGGAAATCTTGACGCCGTCGATGTCGTTGACATCCTCGGAGGCGTATTTCTCCTTGAGGGATGCGAGGATACGGTTGATGGCGGCGGGATCCGAGAGCTCCATCCTGTTCTTTGCGATGAAATACTGTGGATATGTCTTCTTGAGCTCGCTGACTTTCATCTTCTTATGGGCGAGGTTGGACAGGAAGAGGGCCGTGCCGACCATGGCGTCGCGGCCGGCATGGATGGCGGGATAGATCACACCGCCGTTGCCTTCGCCGCCGATAAGGGCGCCTTCCTTGTGCATGAGGGTCGTCACGTTGACCTCGCCGACGGCGGAGGCGAAATACTTTCCGCCGTATTTCTCCGTCACGTCCCTGAGCGCCCTGGAGGACGACAGGTTGGAAACCGTGACTATCTTCTCCCCCTTCGCGGCAGCCCTCGAGCAGAGGTAATCGGCAACGCTGACGAGGGTGTACTCCTCGACGAAAGGCTTGCCGTCCTCGCAGATGAAGGCAAGGCGGTCGACGTCAGGGTCTACCGAGATGCCGAGGTCAGCCTTTTCGCGGACTACGGCCTCGGAGAGGTCCTTTAGGTTAGCCGGAAGCGGCTCGGGGTTGTGGGCGAAATCGCCCGTAGGATTGCAGTTGAGTTCTATGCACTTGACTCCGAGGCGCTTGAGAAGCCTCGGCATAATTATGCCTCCGACTGAGTTGACGGCGTCTACGACAACAGTGAAGTGTGCAGCCCTTACGGCCTCGACGTCCACCGCCTCCATCGCAAGGACGGCGTCGAGATGCGCGTCGGTGAAATCCTCGTCGGTCACGGTGCCGAGGTCATCGACCTCCGCGAAGGAGAAGTCGCCCTTCTCCGCGAGGTCGAGGACCGCCTGTCCTTCGGCCGCGGTAAGGAACTCGCCCTTGTCGTTGAGGAGTTTGAGGGCGTTCCACTGGCGGGGGTTGTGGGAGGCGGTGAGGATGATGCCGCCGTCGGCCTCGGTGAAGAGAACAGCCATCTCGGTCGTCGGAGTGGAGGCGAAGCCGCAGCGTACGACGTCGATGCCGCAGGAGACCAGGGTCCCCACTACGAGACTCTCCACCATGTCGCCGGAAAGGCGGGCGTCCTTGCCCACGACGATTTTATAGCGTGCGCCGTTCGGAGACGGCTTGCGGCCGGGAAGGGTAGCCGCATAGGCATACGTGAATTTGACGATATCGATAGGGGTCAGGGCGTTGCCCGGCGCGCCGCCGATGGTGCCGCGAATGCCGGAGATGGATTTGATGAGGGTCATTTTTAAGGTTTTTGTTCTAAAACTCTCAAATTTAAACAAAAAAATTTGCAGGAAAAAATAATTTTCATACCTTTGCAATCCCAAACGCAAATGCTGGGTTCGTATAACGGTTAGTACTCAAGATTCTCAATCTTGCAATAGGAGTTCGATTCTCCTACCCAGTACAAAGGCGGCAGGCTCTTCCGAGTCCGCCGCTTTTTCTATATAGCCGTAATCCCGATCCCCGGAGCGTCCGGAAGGGTGAGGCGCCCGTCCACTACCCTGACTCCGCTGAAGGGATCGTTGGAGATGAGGAGGTTGCCGTCCAGGTCGGCGAAATCGACCGCCGGGGAAAGCTGCGCGGCGGCGGAGATGCCGCAGGAAGTCTCCGTCATGCAGCCGAGCATCGCCTTCATTCCGAGGGCGCGGGCGGCACAGATCATCTTCCAGGCTTCACGCATGCCGGTACATTTCATCAGCTTGATATTGATGCCGTTGTAAACGCCGAGGAGCGAAGGGATGTCCCTGAGGCGCTGGACGGCCTCGTCGGCGAAGACAGGCACCGGGCTGCGCTCCGTCAGCCAGGCATTGTCGTCAGGCTTCGAGACGGCCATGGGCTGCTCGACCATCACGACGCCGTGCTCTGCGAGCCAGAAAATCTCGTCGAGAGCCTTCTCCCTGTCGGTCCAGCCCTGGTTGGCGTCGACGGCGAGGGGAAGGTCAGTCACCGAACGGACCGTCTCGACGAGCTCACGGTCGCCTGGGACCCCGACCTTTACTTTCAATATCTTATATAATCCTGCACACTCGAGGGTCTTTTCGCGGACAACCTCGGGGGTGTCGATGCCGATGGTAAAAGTCGTAGCCGGCGCCTTCGACGGGTCCAGTCCGAGCAGACGGTACCACGGCTGGCCGAAGAGTTTGCCGACAAGGTCGTGGAGAGCGATGTCGATGGCGGCTTTAGCGGCGGAATCCCCGGGCGAGAGCGAATCGATGTCCGCAAGGATGTCCTCAAGGAGGAACGGATCCGGATACTTTGACATGTCCACCTTGGAAAGGAACGCCGTCACGCTTTCGACGCTCTGCCCGAGATAGGGCGGCATCGACGCTTCGCCGTAGCCGGTGAAACCGCCGTATTCTATCCTCACCTGCACCCCCGGGGTCGTCTTCCGGGAATACGACGCCACCGTGAATACGTGCCTGAGTTCGAGTTCATAGGGCTCGAAGGAGAGGCGCATCCTTTCGGAGCCGTCAATTTTGAGTGGTTTCGATGACGACTCTCCCCCGGTGCGCAGGCCGCACCCGGAGAGTCCCGCCGCTGCCCCGACGGCGACCGCACCTTTTATGAAAGTCCTCCTGTCCATAACGGAATCTTTTAACAAAGACAAAAGTAACGATTAGGGGCGAAGAATTCAATAATAAATGTTAACTTTGTGGATGTACACAAACGAATGACCACTCTGAGATGACAATCAAGAAAGCTATTGCGATACTCGCCCTCGCCTCACTCTTTACGATGTGCGGCCGTGAGGACGACACCGTCCCCTCCGGGGAAGGCGGCACGGACGTTACCGTAGAGACCGGCGACGCAACCGGCGTGACCGAAAGCACCGCGACCCTAAACGCCACATTCTCCGGCAACTCCGCTTCCGTCATAGACGCGGGTTTCAAATGGGGCGTTTCCGAAGACAGTCTCGACGGCATAGAGAAAGCCCTCAACCGGACGAGCCCCTTCAGCGTTCCGCTTGAAGGCCTCGACGAGGACCGGACTTATTATTTCCGTGCATTCATCATCCTTCTCAAGGACGGCAAAGGCGAAACCATCTACGGTGAAGTCAAATCATTCAAGACCCGTCCCGGAGGTGACACCCCCGGACCCGGCCCCGACGACCCGCCTCAGCCCGGAGAGATGAGCGTAAGCGTCATGACGGGCTCCGTCTCCAACATCACAATCGCCGACGCGGTCCTCAGCGGCTCATATTCCGGCGCAACGGATCCGGTCCGCGAAGTCGGCTTTGAGTGGGGTTCTTCGTCCGCATCCCTCACCGGGACAGCCCAGTCCGAGTTCACTGACAGCCCCTTCGATGCTGGTATAGACGGACTCGCCAACGATGCGCTCTATTACTATCGCGCCTATGTAATCCTCCAGAGGGACAGCGAGATAAAGACCTTCTACGGCTCCGTCAGATCCTTCCGCACCCTCAAGGACCAGGACATCCCCGAGCCGCCCACCGGCAGTCAGATGGGCTGGTACGAGCTCCCGAAGATGAATATCCAGAAGAGCGGCCAGTACCATCTCAATTCCGAGGACGAGACTGAATACTACGCCTGGCACATGTGCACGGGCGGAGAAAAAGGCCCCGGAAACAAGACTGCCCGCAACTACACCGTCTGCTACAGCGCGACCCACCACTGCCCTCTCTGGGTCGCGGCCCCGCGTCACAGCATGTACGTCGGCAGTTCCGGCAGAAACGACAGCTACCGTCAGGATTCGCTTATCCCGTCTGCTATCCAGTACACCAGCAAATCGACCGGCGGAGGATGCAACAAGGGCCATATGCTCGGCTCTGCGGAAAGGACGAGCAGCGTCAGCACAAACAAAGACGTCTTCTATTATCCCAA
>CADAXR010000037.1 GCA_902791945.1 uncultured Bacteroidia bacterium | reverse complement strand
GCTCCGCGACATTCATGTGAAGGGCGGAGCCACCGTCAAGATGCTTGACATAGTCGTTGCCGTGGAGCTTGAACTTGTCGATCATCGAAAGGGTGTCGTCCTCGGGATTGTAGAAGTACGAGCTGTACATGTTGTGCTTCGGTGACACATAGAAGCCATCCTTCTGGTCCCACTTGTAGTTCTTTCCGGAAAGGTTCTCTCCGGGCACGAACTCGGTGTTGAACATGGCGTCAGCCGTCTTGTCCTTCCTGTTGCTCCTATTGATCGTCTCGAGGATGGTGTCCACGAACTCGTTGTACTCAGGGTTGGGGCTGATCGTAAGTCCGAGGAACTCGGCGGCATCGGTAAGGCCGTTGACACCGACGGTCAGGTACTGACGCCTCATGTCAATGAAGCCTGCCTGGTAGACATCGAGCATGCGGGCCTTGAGGAAGTCCTTGATGATCTCGTTGAAGGCATTCTGGTACTTGTGGACCCTCTCCGTCATCTCGGCGATGTCGGCGTGGATGCAGTCCATGAGGGCCTTGCGGTCGTAGCCGATGTCCGTCGGGAGGGGTTCGCCGTCGCGGAGGACGATGCCCTTCTCCTTGAAGAAGCGGCGGGCGGAGTCCTGGATGAGACGGTTAAGGTTGATCGTCATCACGGACTTGGAGCCCGTGGAGACGGATGCGGTACCCATCGAATACTGATGGGTCGTGTGGTTGTGCTCGGCGTCCTCCATGTCCTTGAGGGAGTTGCGCAGACGGCAGCAGCTGGAGAGGCTGTCCGGGCTGTTGGAGAGGTAGCAGAAGAAACTGTGGCCCTTGGCCCACATCTCGGCGGTGAAATCCGCATAGTCCTTGTCGGCGAAGTCGTCCTTGCCGTCGGTAAGGAGGGCCATCGTCTCGACCGGGAAGGTCAGGATGTAGTGGTTGCGCTCTTCGTTGAACCAGTTCATGAAGTGCTTCTGGAGCCATGAGAGGGTCTCCCACTTCGGAGCGGTCCCGTCGGGGAAACGGAAGTCGGAGAACACGCCCTCGAAGTAAGGCTTGTCGAAGTAGCCGATGTTCCAGAAGACGGTCTGGTAACCGCGGTTTCCGGCGGGCATGTTCATCGAGTGGACGACCTGCTGGAAGCAGTTGTCGATCACCTTGACGAGCGTGCGCTGCTTGCGGTTGCTCTCGACGACCTCCTCGAGACGGTCGAGGTAGTCGTCGCCGTAGTCCTTGCGGATGAAGTAGTCGAGGTACATCAGGAACTCGGGGGTCGCCACCGCGCCCATGAACTGGGAGGAGATGGAGTAGACGAGGTTGATGAACTCTCCGCAGAAGGACTTGAGGTCGGTCGGGGCCACGGAGACGCCGCCGAGCTCGCGGAGGCCGCTGACAAGGAACGGGTACATCGTGATGGCTACGCAGTAGGGGTAGCCGGGCGTGCCGCTCTCGTCGTGCTTGTAGAGCACGTGGCTTTCGATGTCGGCGATGTACTGGTCCGCGAGCGCCTTGGAATAGAGCGAGCGGATCTTGTCCCGCATGATGTAGCGGTTCTGCTTGATGTTGTTCTCTTTGTAGAGCTCCTGGCCGAGGGTCACGATGTTTTTGCGCGTGACGTTGGCGTTGGCGTCGAACTTCGAGCCGGTCGCGGCGTTGGAGGCCTTGATGTAGTCCTTGATGAAGTCGCGCTTTTTGCGGAGGTCAAGGCCGGCGTCGAAACGCTCGATATACTCCTGTGCAGCCCTCTTGTTGATCGACATGAGGGAATCGACTACCTGACGGCGGATCTCCTGCGAGGAGATCTTGTCGTAGATGTAAAGGTTGTCGGTGATGGAGACAACCACTTCCTCGGGCGCCACCTGCCCGGTGCCTCTATAGGCTTCCCTGATCCCCTTCTTGAGTTTCTCAATGTCAAATTCTTCAAACTCTCCGGTGGTCTTTCTAACGTCCATTACTAATCTGAAAAATTTAGGTTAATAGTGTGTATATTTCTATAAAATAGGTGACAAAAAGGAGACTACCTTAAAGGCAGTCGCCACTGATTTCCGAAGACAAAGTTAAATACGTTTGTCGGGTTGAAAAAGGGAAAAAGGAAAAGTTATCAACAAAGATATGTTGATATCAACGGAGGTCGCGATGGGCGGCGCGCAGGGCCGTTTTGCGGGCTTCCGCAAGGCGATTTTTTTCGTCTTCCGGGACGGCGGCGTCGATGAAGCGGTCGGCGATGTAGGAGGCCGCCTGGGAGGAAGGGTGGACAAGGTCCTCGGCGTAGAAACGGTAGTCGCGGAGCTCGTCGAGAAGGATCTCGAAAGAGGGGAAATAACAGACCCTGTCAGGGTGACGGCGGCAGAGCGCGTCGGCGGCGAGGACGAGGGTCGCCTTGGAGACGGAATTGCCCTGCGGGCCGTCGGCAAGGTGGCGGATCGGGCTCACGGCAAGGAAAAAGTCCTTGCCGGGGTTGCGCTCGATGACGCGGTCGAGGATGCCGGCCGCGGCTTCCGCATCGAGCCGGTAGCGGACGAACTCGGACGCCGGCCTCTTGAGGCAGTTGGCGACGGTCTCCCCCGTTTCTACTCTTTTGAAACACCATGCGGTGCCGAGGGTTATAATGACTTTTGTCGCCTCCTTCCAGAAGGCGGAAGCCTCTGAGAGGGAGGCGTTTGCGTTCTCAAGGAACTCCGGTGCGGTCTTTCTCGCGAAGGATGTGTGATGGGAGAAAGAGCAGACGAGACCGGCGCCGGCGCCCATTTCGGCGCAGTCGTCCTCGCCGAAGGGAATGCCGGAGGAGAGCCTGGTCGCGGCATTGGCTATCGAGACGGGGTTGTAGAGCTGACCGAAGGGGTTCGTGAGGGCCTCGAAGCCGAGGGCAGAGAGCCTCTCCCCCGTCGTGGCTGAAAAGCAGCTGCCGAGGAGGACGATTTTGTCTGTGAAGGATATTTTGAGCGGAAGAGCCGGGGTCTCGACCGGAGTCTGGAGTTTTATCATATTATATAATAGTACTTCGCGGAGGCAAATTTATGCAAAAAATGACTATTTTTGTAACTGGCTATGAAACTTTATCCTGCAATAATTGCCGCCGCGGCGCTGATGATGCCCCTGACGGCGGCCTCCCAGACCTTCGACGACTACATGAGGGACTTTTTCTCAGTCCCGAGGCTCGACGCCCCGGTCGTCGAGAAGCCCGTCGCGTTCGACTACAACATCCGTTTCGATTTCGCCTTCATCAATAATGAATACGACTCCTCAAACCGCGAGTTCGCCCCTTCCCAGACCATCGCGGCCGTGAAGGCGAGCCCTTATATCGGCGTGAAGATCCGCCACGGAGAGATTGGGCACCACAGGGTGATGGTCGGAGTCGACGTTCTGAAGGATTTCGGCGCGGTGCTCAATTTTGGAAAACTCTTCGTCGATTTCTCGCTCTGGTACCAGTTTGACGGCGTTTTCGGCAAGAATAAATTATCGGCGATAGCCGGCATATACCCCCGCTACCTTTGCGAAGGAGCCTATTCGAGCGTCATCTATTCCGACTATTTCCGTTTCTACGACAACAACTTCGAAGGCCTCCTCATCAAGTGGCGGAGGCCCAACGCTTTCTACGAGATCGGACTCGACTGGAACGGCCGGAAAGGTCCGGACCGCCGCGAGAGGTTCAACGTCTTCTCCTCGGCGGATGCCGGAGCGACGTCCTGGCTCCGTTTCGGCTGGCAGGCTATGCTTCAGCACTACGCATGCACCGACGAGACCGCGGGGATTGTCGTGGACGAGTGCTTCGTAAACCCGTGGATGAGGTTCGATTTCGCGAAGCTGAGCGGCCTGCAGGCCCTTTCGCTGACTCTCGGACCCTATATCGCCTACCAGAACGACAGGCGCTTCCACGCCAAGCCGCAGATTCCGCTCGGCGGCGACGCGGTGTTCCTCATCCGCAACTGGAACGTCACCCTCAAGAACGAATTCTACTACGGCCAGAGCATGGCTCCCTTCTGGAGGGAGATCGACGGCCGCGGCGAGATCTACTCCAAAAACCTCTACTACCGTGACGCCTTCTGGCAGATTACTCTCGACGACCCGAAGAGATTTTCGTACTACGACTGCCTGGAGGCTTCATATACCCCGCGCATCTGCGAGTTCCTCTTCCTCAAGATTGCCGTCAAGGCCCACTTCCTCGACGGGCCGAAAGGGCCCTTCGCGGGGTGGCAGCAGATCGCTACCCTCACCTTCGACCTCCAGAAGCTTCTCGACAGGGACAACAGGCTGAAGATGAGAGACTCGCGCGAGCGCCGCAGAGCTCGCCGCGCCCCTGCAGGCCCCTCCACCGCATTGTAAACAACACTCAACCATGGTTTTCAGAAATAGCCTCAAACTGCTGCTCGCGGCCGCCATCGTAGCCGCCTGCGGCCGGCCCGCCGACGGCGAGCACGTCCTCACCCTTCTCTCCACCAACGACATCCACGGCCACTTCTTCGACTCGACCTATGTCGGCGGAGGTGTACAGAAGTCGCTTATCGCGGTGAACGCGCTCGTCGACAGCGTCCGCACCGCGGACGGCGCCGACAATGTCGTCCTCGTCGATGCCGGTGACATCCTCCAGGGCGACAATGCCGCCTACTATTTCAACTATGTGGACACTCTCTCCGAGCACGTCTATTCCAGGATGGCGGACTACATGGACTACGACGCCGTAGCGTGGGGCAACCATGACGTCGAGACGGGGCACCCGGTCTACGACAGGGTCTCCCGCGAGCTCGCCTCTCACGGCATTCCCCTACTCGCCGGAAACGCCATTAGGAATGACAACGGCAAGACCTATTTCCCTTTATATAAAATGGTGCGTCGCGCCGGGCTCCGCGTGGCCATCCTTGGATATACCAATATGAATATCAAAGGCTGGCTCAGCGAGGACATCTGGAGCGGGATGCACTTCGTAGCTGTCGCTTCCCGCCTGCAGGAGGATGTCGACTATGTGCGCCGCAAGGAGAAGGCCGACGTCGTACTCGCCGTGATGCACACAGGGACCGGGAAGGAAGGCGTTGATATCCCTGAGGCTGAAGCCCTGAAGGTCTTCCGCAGCGTCCGAGGCGTCGATTTCGTGTTCTGTTCCCACGACCACAGGCCCTTCACGTCGGCGACCGACACCTGCGTCCTCATCAACACCGGCAGCCACTGCCGTTACCTCGGCGAGGGCCGCCTCAAAGTGACCGTCTCCGGAGGCAAGGTCGTCTCGAAGGAGTTCGAGGCGCCCAGGCTCATCCCGGTGGATCCGGCCAAGCCCGACACGGCGATGCGCGAGGCCTTCCACGAGGACTACCTGAAGGTCAAGGAGTTCACCCTCAAGGAGGTGGGACAGCTAATGTCTGATCTCCGTACTGCTGACGCATACGTCGGCATGAGCGACTACATCAACCTCATCCACACGATACAGCTCGGCTGCGCTCCGGCAAAGATCTCCCTCGCGGCGCCCCTCACCTACAACGGCACGGTGAAGGCCGGCACCCTCATCTACAACGATCTCTTCACGATCTACCCCTATGAGAATCAACTCTTTGTGGTCTCGATGACCGGCAAGGAGATCCGTGACGCCCTTGAATACAGCTACGACCACTGGATCCAGACCCCCGGCGATCACGTCCTGAAGATCGCTCCGCGAAACGACGCCAGGACCGGCCAGACCGGCTGGTCGTTCGTCAACCGTTCCTACAACTTCGACTCGGCGGGAGGTCTCGTCTACACCGTAGATGTGACCAAGCCCCTCGGCGAGAGGGTCGCGATCGAGTCCCTCGCTTCCGGAGAACCCTTCTCGGAGAGCGAGTCCTACCCCGTCGCGATGACCTCCTACAGGGCCAACGGCGGTGGCGGCATCCTCTTCGAGGGCGCCGGCATCGACACCGATGCCATCGACTCCCGCATCGTCGCCCGCTACCCGGAGATCCGCGAACTCCTCTACGACTACCTCCTCGAGCACGGCTCCATCGATCCCGCCGTCACAGGCAATCCCGCCGTCATCGGCTCCTGGCGCTTCGTCCCCGAGAAAGTCGCCGCTCCCGCCCTCGCCCGCGACCTGTCTCTGCTATTCCACTGACCCACTCGCCCGGGCATATATCCACCATAGCAGCATTAGCCGAAGGACGGTGCGCTTAGTGAAATTCACCTGACACGGGGAAGTGCCACCAGCGGCGTGAATGGCATATTTATGTGTCAGGCGAGGCAAAATTGCCTCACCTGACACGGAGACGTGCCATACACACTACCAGATTGATATTGGTGTGTCAGGTGAATTTCACGAAGCGTGGCACGCAGCGAAAATGCCAGAAGATACCGGCTACCCTAAAGGAGCTCCGCAGGGCCGGTGAGGAAGACGTGGCGGAAGGAGGCGGCGCCGTCGCTCACGAAGTCGACGGCCAGGGCGTCCCGCCTCGCCTGCACCGGCACATGCCACGAGCCGCCGGTAGCATCTGCGACGGGCTGAGTGCCAGCAGGATCGACGGGCCGGGTGCCGGAGGGGGCGGGAAGGAGGCGGGCGAAGGAGGCGGCGAGGGCGGAGGCGGTGATGCCGGTGCCGCAGGCGAGGGTTTCGCCCTCGACGCCCTTCTCGAAGGTGCGGACCTTGATGGCGCCGCCGGGGAGGATCTGGACGAAGTTGACGTTGGTGCCCGCGGGGGCGAACTCGGAGGCGTGGCGGAGCACCGGGCCCTCGGTGGCGATGTCCACGGCCTCGACGTCGGGGACGAACTTGACGAAGTGCCGGGTCCCCGTGTCCAGGAAGTACCCGCCGAGCATGGGCGTGACGCCATCGACGTCCTTCATCCCGAGCCTCACGACCCAGCGGCTTCCCTCCCGCGAGAGTATCTCCGCGGTGTGCAGGCCGTCCGCCGCGCGGAAAAGGTAGGCGCCAGTCGCTGAAGCGACAGCGGCGGCACAGGAGGCGTGGCCTCCAGGCTGAACGCCGAGGAGGTTGGCGAAGGCGGCGATGCAACGCCCGCCGTTGCCGCACATCATGCCGGAGGAGCCGTCGGGGTTGTAGAACTCCATAGTGAAGTCCTCGCCCGGGGCGCCTTCGGAAAGGATCATGAGGCCGTCGGTGCGGTACTCGCGGCAGAGGCGGCCGATCTCGGCGGCGTCACGGAAGGCGGAGAGATCTTCGCTCCGCCCGTCCAGGACCACGAAATCGTTGCCCGCTCCTGAAAAATGATAAATCTTCGCCATACAGGCCGCAAAGTTACCAAATTCGTTCAAAAGAACAATCCGGCACCCGAGAAAAAGACTCAGACAATCCCGCGTTCCTTTGCCTTTGAGACGAGTTCGGCCATATTGGAAGCCCCGAATTTTTCAAGAAGTTTTTTTCGGTACCACTTGATGGTAGGAAGGGAAAGATAGAGTTTGTCGGCAATCTCCGGCGAGGTGAAGCCCTGCGAAATCAGCGAGAGTATCTCGTTTTCGCGGGACGTGAGTGAAGGATCGTCACCGTTGCCCCTGACCGCGGCTCCATCCATGGCCTCCTCGATAACCTTGTCGGCGGCGGCGTTTTTTTTGCGGAGTATCCAGTTGGTGCGCATGAAAAACAGGAGCAGAAGCAGCAGGATCACGATGCCGGTCGCAGTGAATGCCATGACCTTGAACTGCTTCTTCTGAAGAGCGAGCACCTTTCCCATAAGGTCGAGGGTCTCGCCCCAGCTGCGGAACTCCTGGTCATTGTGAAGGGAGTAATACTCGTTGGCCCTTTGGAGAAAGAAAAGGGCCTTCCTCGTGTGTCCCGTCTCGAGGTTCAGGGCGCCGAGCCCCTTGAGGGCAGAAGAAATCTGGAGGGAATCTCCGGAAGCAAGGGCATAATTCATCGACATGTCATAGCACTCCTTCGCCTGTGAATAGTCCTTCTGCTCACGGTAGGTCTCTCCCATATTATAATAAAGGATAGCACTGCTCTCATTCCATCCCCTCTTCCGGAAAATCTCCCCGGCTTTGCGATAGTACTCCATCGCCTTCGGGATGGAGTCCATCATATTGTAACAATTGCCCATGGCGCCATAAATGGCGGAGTATTGATCGTCTGCGGTCTCCTCATTGTATCCCTTGGAATTGCCGGGGACAGCGGCAATCGCGGCGATGCTGTCGGCATCGGCGAGGGCCAGGCCATAGTAGAAAAGAGCACTGTCGTACTGCCCGGCGGCCCAGTGGTGCTGGCCGATGATCCTCTCGGCATCCGATTTTCTGGCGAACCAGCCTTTACGGGACGACAGGGCGATCTGCTTACGGGCAAAGAGGATGCTCCGCTCCCTGTTGACCTGCAGGTAGCCGTTCATCAGTCCGTTGTATGCCATGACAAGCCCGGAAAGCTCCTCGTCGGAGGCCGAAGCAATCTTCTCCGCCGTGAAGCCGACCGCTACGTTTTCGAGGGAATCAAGATTGGCGACCCTGTGGTCAGAATAGGCTGAAGCGCCTTGGAAGGACAGCGCAAGCACAGGAATGAGCAACAACACTTTTCTCATGGCAGCAAGATACGAAAAAAGAAATTATTATCCTATTTCACAGAAGATTATGGTCATTTCTATCCTAAAGGATAGTTTTTTTGGATAGCGTTTATAGTATTTTTGCGTGGATAAAATACGTGAGACTATGACCAGAAAGAACGGGTACCTTGCCCCAGAAGCAAAGGTGAAGGAAATCAAGTTTATCGAGACGGTGCTCGCGATGAACTCCATGAACGCTCCGGTGTCCGGAATCGAGACGACCGGAGAGTCTGCTGAAGTCGAATGGTAAAGGAGGAGAAGTCATGAAAAAGTTACTGCTTTGCCTGGCTGCCATCGCCGCCGTCCTCTCCTGCCAGAAGGAGACCGAAACATCAAATACCACCGCTGAACCTGCCGCCAGGGAGATCCCCGGCACCCTCCGTGCAACCTTCGAGAATGGCGCAACGCGCGCCGGTTTCACCTACGATCCGGCCGGCAAGACCTATTCCCACTTCTGGGATGAAGGAGACGACATAGCCGTCTATCCCTACGACGACGTCTATGACCAGTACCTCGTCAGCGATGTCTCCGAAGGGCTTTTCAACCTGAAATACGAGTCCTCCAGAGCCTCTTACGCCAGTTTCGACTACCTATACGCAGTCTATCCCTACGATGCCGTCTATGAGGTCGAACAGGACGATTTCGAATATGAGGACGGGACGATAATGCCTGACGGCACCCTCCTTCTCGACCTTTTCAGACGTCCCCGCGTGAGCGGGCAGCCCTACGGCTACGGCAACGTCATGGTCGCCCGCACCACGACCAGCCAACTCGAGTTCAAGAATGTTGTCGGCTGGATAAAGATATCCCTTACAGGCGATATCGCCGTCCGGAGCCTAACATTCAACTCCAACGGCGGCCACACGGTAACGGGCTCCGTCTATGTCTCGTTCGACGGCAACGGCATTCCCGTCGTTACCCCCAGCGAATACAACAGCCGCACTCAGCTCTGGATGGAATTCAATGAGAATCCCGTCCGTCTGTCGCCCGACGAACCCACCGATTTCTACATACCCATCATCCCGGGCACCCTTTCGGAAGGATTCTGGGTCATCATGGAGACGAGCGCAGGCGAGAAAATCATTGAGACCAACAACCCCGTCATCGTCGAGCGCAACGTTGTCACGCCTATGGCCGTCAGGAATCTGTCCGGCCCCAAGGCGGTGCTACAGAGGGGTACGACCTTCAATGCCACCGCAAAAGGGCTCGCAGGGGCCTCGGGTGCTCAGTACTACACTGCCAACAGCGCCATCAAGTCGGTCGTCCTCGACATCTTCAGCTCCGTCACGACCGGCACTGAAGTGCAGGACGCGACCTCCGAGGCGAAGATCTACGCCAACTTCGATTCCGCGAGCGGCGCCCTTACGCTTTCCACCGCGGCCGGTCGCATTTTCGCCAATCCTTCATCTGCCAGCCTGTTCAGAGGGTTTGCCGGAGCCGTTTCCATCGACACGGACGACATCGATTTCTCCGAGGCGACGAGTGTCGAGAACCTGTTCGACGGCTGTGCGGCGCTGAAGAAAGCCGGATCGCTCTCGATGCCGCTCGCAGCCTCAGCCTACAGTCTGTTCTATGGATGTTCCGCAATTACGGAGATCGGAGATATCTATATCCCGCAGGCGACAAGCACTTCGCAAATGCTATATTTATGCTCATCCCTGACCTCCTTAGGCAAGATCACCGCCACGAATCTCAGCAATGTCTCCACGATGTTCGCCGGCTGCAGCCAGCTTTCATCGATAGACATATCCGCCCTCGAAGGCAACCTGACGGATGTCAACAATATGTTCAACGGCTGCGCGAAGCTCTCAGCCATAGAGTTCAGCAACGGGTTCAACACTTCCGCCGTCACATCAATGGCCGCAATGTTCTACCAGTGCAGGGTCCTGCAGTCCCTGGACATCAGCGGATTCGACACGGCAAACGTTACCAATATGAGCAATATGTTCTACGCGTGCAACATCCTGGCCTCCATCACATTCGGCTCCGGCTTCAATATGTCTAAAGTGACGACGACAAAGCAGATGTTCCAGATGTGCTACAGGCTGACTTCCATCGATTTCAGCGCACTGAGCGCACCGGTGCTTGAAGACGCATCGGCGATGTTCGCCAACTGCGTCAACCTTACATCGGTCTCGCTGCCCGTGACAACCACGGCCCTCAAGAATGTGGCATCGCTCTTCGGCCAATGCTCAGCACTTACGTCCTTCGCCCCAGCTTCTTTCACGGCGAGGCCTACGACGGTGAGTTCGATGTTCGGCAGTTGCAGCAAACTTACATCGATAGTCCTGCCGTCCGAATTCAACACGACAGACTGTAACAATTATACGAGCATCTTCTCCGGATGCACCTCATTGAAAAACATTGTCTTCCGGGGACTTGTCGTAAAGGGCAGCGGCAGCCCCGGCCTTGGGACCGGGCTGGATTTCTACGCCAAGTTCAACAACGCGTTCGCCGGAGTCAGCGGCTGTGTAATCCACTGCCCTCCCTACGACAGACGTCTTCTCAACAGCAATCCTTACAATAGTTTTGCTACAAACAATTCTTCCTACACCGAAGGGACACGCCCGTCGTTCGCGGAATCAACTACCGCGACGTCGGCACCCGCCGGCTATGTGTACTTCCGCCCCCACTCAGAGTACGTCGACGCACTGCTCTGAGGCTTATCGTCAGTGTTATAAGTAAACGTCCCGGATCAGTTAATCGGATCCACATCGATGATGACACGGGTGGCGGAGGTACGGGAGAAGCGGCGGACGGCCTCGAGGACAGCGTTCTTCGAGGCGGAAAGCCGTCTGTCCTTGGGAAGGAAAAGGCGTATGCACAGACGGTGTTCGCCAGCCACCATCCCGACAAGCGGAGCCTGCGGCGGGAAGATCGTGAATGCCGGCGCCGGGGAGCCTGAAGAGACAGAGCGGAGAGTGTCGTAGAGGGCTTTGGAGGAGGCGGAGAGGCGGAGAGGATCACGGTCCCGCAGCATCACAAGAACCTCCCTCGTGTACGGAGGATATCCGGCAATCCTGCGCTCCTCCAGCATTTTCCCGTAAATCTCACCTGACGCCGCACTGAGCGCCCTGATGACAGGGTGCTCCGGCTGAGCGGTCTGGATGAGGAAGCGGCTGGGGGCGTCACGGCGGCCGATACGGCCTTTGAGCTGCGAAAGTATCTGGAAAGCCTTTTCGTCACAGCGGTAGTCGGGACGGGAGAAAAGGCCGTCGGCCTGGAGCACGGCGGCAAGGCGCAGCCCCTCGAAGTCGAAGCCCTTTGAGACCATCTGGGTGCCGACGAGTATGCCGGTCTCCCCTCTCGAGAAATCCTTGATGATGTCCTTCTCGTCGGAAGAGTCGCTGTCGAGGCGGGCTATGTTTTCCGAAGGGAAAATCTCGCGGGCCTCGTCCTCGATCCTCTGCGTCCCGGCGCCGATAAGGCGGACCTGCGAGCCGCACTCGGGGCAAAGTCCCGTGAACGGCACAGAATAGCCGCAGTAATGGCAGATAAGCCTGCCGGAAGAGTGGTAGCTGAGCGGCACGCTGCAGCGCGGGCATTTCACGACCGTCCCGCACTCCGTGCACTGGACGGACGGCGAATAGCCCCGCCGGGCGCGCAGGATGAGAACCTGCCCGCCGGCAAGACGAGTCTCCGAGATAGCCTCGATCAGTTTGCGGGAGAACGAGCCCGCCATGCCGCCTTTTTTCATCTCCGCCGTCGTGTCGATAACCTCCACGACAGGCTCCGGAGAAGAAAAATAGCGCTTAGTAAGCCGTACACCGCGGTATCTTCCCGTCTCCACATTGAAGACCGACTCGAGCGAAGGGGTCGCGCTGCCGAGCAACACGCGCGCCCCGTGCACGCCGGCAAGAAGCAGCGCCGCATCCCGCCCGTTGTAGCGCGGCGCCGGCGAATCCTGTTTGTAGGACGAGTCCTGCTCCTCGTCCACTACAACAAGCGAGAGCCCGGTAAACGGCAGAAACACGGCAGAGCGCGTCCCGAGGACGACGCGGCCGCCGCCGGAGCGCACGAGCGACGCCACCTGCCGCCGGCGGAACGGCGTCTCGTGGGAGTGGAAGGTCAGGAGCCTCGGTCCGAACACTTTGCGCAGGCGCTCCTCGAGCTGCCGGGTAAGGCCTATCTCCGGGACGAGATAAAGCACGTCCCGGCCGGCTGAGACTTCCTCAGCAGCGAAGGAGCAGTAGATTTCCGTCTTTCCGGAGCCGGTCACGCCTTCAAGAAGCACCGGCAGCCCTGCGGACCAGCCGGCCCGCACCGAAGCCGCAGCCTCCTGCTGCGCGGGGCTGAGCACAGGCGCAAGAGGCTCCGGAAGCGCAGCCGGGCTATCCCCCAGCTCCGCCCTCAAAGCCTCGATTTCGGCCCTGTAGCGCTCCCTCGTCGAGTCTTTCCTGGCTTTCTCCAGAGCCTCTTCCCGCTTTCTGATCCTCTCCAGCAGCTTTTCACGGCGCAGCACTTCACGCGCCTCGTCGTCCTCCCTGGAGGACGGATAGGCCGCCTTGAAGACCTCGCCCTTCGTGCAGAGGTAGTAGGAAGAAATCTTCTCCCACAGCCCCAGCTCCGCCTCCGAGACAGAATCCAGCGTACGGTCTATGGAGAGCACATCCTTCACCTTGGAGACATCCATCCCGGGAGGCACGCCCACTCCCGTCACCACGCCGGTCTCAAGCCGTCCGCCAATAGGCACGACGACCCTCTCCCCTCTCCGGACCGAAGGGTCCGAAGTGGAGTAGACCGGCTCCCACGGCAACGCAAGCGGCAGGAGCACCGAGACGAAGGTCCGGGGCATAGTGAAAATCTATTTTATAAACTCGTGAGAGGAAGTCATATTCCTCGGATCAAGCGCCTCGTCGAGCTTCTCCTTGGTCATGAGCCCGTGCTCAAGCACGAGGTCATAGACGCTGCGCCCGCTCTCGAGCGCCTCCTTGGCAACCTTGGTCGAAGCCTTGTAGCCGATGTACGGATTGAGGGCCGTCACGATGCCGATGGAGTGCTTCACCATCTCATAGCAGTGGTCGGCATTGACTGTGATCCCCTCGATACACTTTGTCCTGAGGGTCTCGATCACATTGCATAGCCATGTCACGCTCTCGAGCACCGATTCGGCGATGACCGGCTCCATCACATTGAGCTGGAGCTGGCCGGCCTCCGCGGCGAAGGACACCGTCGTGTCGTTTCCTATCACCTTGAAACACACCTGGTTGGTCACCTCCGGAATCACCGGGTTGACCTTCCCCGGCATGATCGACGAGCCGGGCGCCATAGGCGGGAGGTTGATCTCGCCGAGGCCGCAGCGGGGCCCTGAGGCCATGAGCCTGAGGTCATTGCATATCTTCGAAAGCTTGATCGCGAGCCTCTTGAGGGCGGCGCTGTAGCTCACATAGGCTCCCGTGTCTGGCGTCGCCTCCACAAGGTCGGGGGCCTTCACGAACTTGTCCCCGCTGAACTTGCTGAGAAGCGACGTGCAGAGCTCCGCGAAGCCCGGGACGGCATTGAGGCCGGTCCCGATGGCTGTGCCGCCCATATTGATCTCCTTGAGAAGCACCACATTGCGCTCGAGGTTCGCAATCTCTTCCTCGAGATTGGTCGCGAACGCGTGGAACTCCTGCCCGGAGGTCATAGGCACCGCATCCTGCAGCTGCGTACGGCCCATCTTAATAATGTCCCTGAACTCCTCGCCCTTGGCCCTGAACGCCTCGATAAGGCGCGTCAGGTTCTCGACAAGGCGCTTGTTCATGCGGACAAACGTGTAGCGGAAGGCCGTCGGATAGGCGTCGTTGGTCGACTGGGCGCAGTTGACGTGGTCGTTGGGAGAGCAGAACTGGTACTCCCCTTTCCTGTGGCCCATCAGCTCCAGGGCGCGGTTCGCGATGACCTCGTTGGCGTTCATGTTGACCGAAGTGCCCGCGCCTCCCTGCATCATGTCCACAGGGAACTGATCGTGGAGCTTGCCGGAGACGATCTCCTTGCATGCTGCCACGATTGCGTCCGCAATCTTCCGGTCCAGCACACCCAGCTCGGCATTGGCCTCCGCCGCCGCCATTTTCACATAAGCTATGGAAATCACATACTCCGGATAGTCGCACATCCGGGTATTGGAAATCCTGTAATTGTTGAGCGCCCTCTGCGTCTGCACGCCATAGTAGGCGTCAACAGGGACCTTGAGCTCCCCCAGAAGGTCGCTCTCAAGACGAAATTCTTGCTGTGCCATTACAATATATAGTTATTCTACAATTTTACCTGTGCTTCAATCACGGAAATAGCCCCGCGAATCCTTGCGATGCGCTCCGCGGCATCCCCGCGTCCGCTCTTCGAGAGGACGTCGATCTCCTCTTCGAGATCCTTCTTTATTGCTTCCACGTCGATCCCCTTGAGATATTCCGCGAGTTTCGAGGGCTCCGCCTCGATCCTGCTCGCGCACTGTGCGACGACAAGGAAAGGCCTTGAAAGCAGTTTGTACGGATCCACAGAGGTGTTGTAAACATCCTTGAAGACCGGCGTGTAGGCCATCATCCTCCGGATGACGCCCTTCCTGCCGCGCAGGAGTTCACGGTCAAACTCGCCATAGGTGACCTCCAGGACGGTCTTCTGCGAGGCCGGGGCTTCCGGCGCCTCCACGACGACCGCGAGGTCCTTCCCCACATAGCGCCACTGCGCCTCCGCCCCGTTGAGCGTCACTTTCACCGGCACGCTGACGCCTTCGAGCACGAATTCAAGACGCCTCGAAGCGTCCATCCCGGCGAAGGAGCCTTCTCTCGGCATGACGGTCACCGTGCAGGAGGAAGCGTCGGAACGCTTCTTGACGAGCGTCCTTGCGAAGTCCGCCGGATAGGCCTGGCTCATGCCGTCGTCCTCATAGACCGAGCAGCTGCTCTCCCCGTCGCCGGGAGCGACGAAGAGCTTCAGCACGTTGCTCTTTTCCTGCAGCGAACCGATGGATTCGGAAGCCATAGGGATGATGGCTCCGGCTTTGACGTACCACGGATTTTCGTCAAGTGTACACGAAAGGTCGAGCGTCTGCCCGCCCTTGTAGATGCGGCCCGTCGCGACATCGTACCAGTCATTCCCCGCAGGGAACCAGATCCGGCGCGGGGCAAGGCCCGTCCCGGCGTCCACAGGCTCGCAGACCGCACTCGCAAGGATATCGTCCCCGAAGAGGAACTGCTCCTTCATCTCATAGGCCTCCGGAGCCTCCGGATAGTCGTAGTACATCGGCCTGCAGATGCAGATTCCGGTGTCATAAGCCTCGCGGGCCGCGCCGTAGATGTACGGCGACAGGCTGTAGCGGAGGCGTATGGCCTCCCTCATCGGGCCGGAATACTTCGGCTCGTAGGTCCAGACGCGCCTCTCGATAAGGGCGCTCTTTGTCGAATGGGTCTTGAAAATAGGAGTGAAGACGCCGTACTGCAGCCAGCGGGTGAAAATCTCGGGCTTGAAGGGGTCTCCCTCGGCCTGGTGCCCGCCGATGTCGTGGCCCCAGTAGCCGTAGCCAACATTGGAGGAAGTCGCCGTGAAATACGGCAGGAAGCGGAGCACTTCCCATGTGTCGAAGCAGT
This sequence comes from uncultured Bacteroidia bacterium, assembly GCA_902791945.1. Classification (GTDB taxonomy): domain Bacteria; phylum Bacteroidota; class Bacteroidia; order Bacteroidales; family UBA932; genus Cryptobacteroides. The sequence goes on along the minus strand of CADAXR010000037.1, from coordinate 2,339 downwards.
CGCCGGAGAAGCCTATCTGGTAGCGGTGGCTGCCAAGGCCGCCCCAGCGGTGATAGATCAGCGGCCTGGGGGCGGCAGGCCCCTGGCTGACCGAGCGGCGCACCTTGTCGTTGAAGAACGTGTGGTTGAGCCAGAAGGTGTTGCTGAGGCCGCTCACGTACTCGCTCTGCTTGTACTGCTGCCAGTCGAGCCACCAGAAATCGACTCCCTGGTCCTCCAGCGGGTGGATCACGCTGTTGAAGTAGGCGTCCGCCCAGGCGATCTGGTCGATCCTGAACGGCACGGGGCACTTCTCCCCCGCCTCAGTCTTCCTGTCCGATTTTGTGTCCGGATTGCTGCGGAGATATATAGGATTTTCTCCACCGGCATAGCGGTATCCCTTCGGGCCGTCGTAGTCGTCCGTCCTCGAGAGATAGTCCTTCACGAAAGCGTCGTAGCAGTCCTCATAGGGCTGGATACCGGAAGCGGGGTGAAGGTTAAGCGAAGTCCTCAGATTGAGGGAGTGGAGCTCCGACAGGGTGCGAGCAGGATCCGGGAAGAGTTCTTTCTGCCAGGTGTAGCCCGTCCAGCCGATCCGCTGGCCGAACTCATCCACGGGAGAATTTCTCCTCCTGAGGGTCCAGGTGTCGTGCCAGTCCATGTCGATGACCATGATGTCGATCGGGATGTCGTGGGAACGGATCTCTTTCGCGAGCTCTATGAATTCGAAATCGCTGTACTGCCAGTAGCGGCTCCACCAGTAGCCGAAGACATACTTCGGCGGCAGCGGAATCCTCCCTGCGATCTTCGTAAAATCCTGCAGGGCGGCCTTGTAGTCGTGGCCATAGGCGAATATATACAGGTCCGCGCGCTCCCCTTCGGGACGCTCCGCGACCCACTCGCCCCAGTCGGCGTCACACTTTTCGAAAAGGTGACGCGAGCTCTCGTCGACGATGGCCCAGCCGTCGCGCGAGATGACGCCGGGATCATACGGATCGCCGTAATTCATCTGTGAATAGCCCTTGCAGCCGTCCAGGGTACGGAAAGTGCCCAGAAGGTTTCCTCCCGCGTCGGCTCCGGGGACCCACTTTACCTTCTTTCCGCCCATCGCGAATTCGACGGAAAGATTCTTCGCCGTGAATTTACCGGGCCCCTTGTACTGCAGGGTCAGCGCCGAGGTCTTGATGGTCGCCCTATTCCTGCTTTTGGACACCTTGAAAGACGGCACCGGCAGCCTGCGGTTCACCACCGCGAGGCTCGCCCTGTCCTCGAACACCCCGTCGGCCGCCCATTCCATACGGATGAGCCTTGGAGTCAGCACGGTAAACCGCGCATTGCCGACAACGACCACCGCCGCGGGATTCGCCACCGGGTCATTCACTTCCGCCCCCCGGGCGACAATCGCCGCAAATAACAATGTAATCCCCAACAAAATCTTTTTCATATAATTATTGCATTTCAAAAACCGGCAGTTCAGGTCTTAAGACTACGGCCTTCGGCCTGCCGGTTTTTTCATTTCGGAAGGTTAAAAACATCACTGAGTTCTTTCATTTGGGCGTCGGACATACCCTCGGGCTCGAAGCCCATGTTGCGGGAGGCGATGTAGATCTGAGCGGCCTTATTGAGGACGTCGACCTGGTCGAAGGCGTCCATGATGCCGGTGTCGACGGCGAAGACGCCGTGCTTTTCCCACATCACGACGTCGTAGTCCTCGTCGATGGCGCGGATAGTCGCATCGGCGAGTTCGACGCTGGAAGGAAGCATGTAGGGCACCATCCCGAGGCCGCGGGGGCAGAACGCCTTGGTCTCCGGAATCATCGACCAGAGCATCCTCGTCGCGGCGTCCTTCTCCATCCACTTTTTGCTGTGGGTAAGCGCCACAAGCTCAATTGGATGGGTATGGAGCGAAGCCCTGTAGGGCGAGCCCTTTGCGAGGAGGTAGTCGTGGACCGCGAGGTGCGACGGGAGCTCCGAAGTCGGGGCGACCGGGAGGTCGGCCACGATCTCGTAGCTCGCGCAGTCGGGACGGATGCGGATGATGGAGCCGTTCGCCATAGGATCGCGGGCGAGGTCCCTCATACGCTTCTGAGTTCCTTTGCAGTAGAACCACGCGCCGGCAAGGTGAGGCAGCACCTTCCCTATCGGCCGGGGCCCGCTTATCGCCGGAAGGGCCTTCATCCCCTCGTCGACAAACTCAGTCACGTTGACGGTTATATTCCCCCCGTTCCTTTCGGCCCAGCCCTTCTGCCAGAGATACCCCGCCACCTCCGCCTTCAGCGCCGGCCTGTTTTTCAATATAGAATCCATACTCTACCTCTTCGAGGTCACATTCTTCTCGTACTCCTCGATCTTGCCAATGA
>CADAXR010000036.1 GCA_902791945.1 uncultured Bacteroidia bacterium | reverse complement strand
CGGGTCGTTCTTTATAACCATGGGGGCCGAAGGGACCACCGTGTGCCCCTTGGATGCGAAGTAATCGAGGAATTTCTGCCTGATCTGTTTTGCTGTCATCATATACTGTTCTTTTTCCCGTGCGCATCATGCGCGCACGTCAAGAGTGCAAAATTACAACTTTTTGATGATTTTACCTATATTTGCAGCCTATGAAAGGAAGGAAACGTTATGTGCTCAACAGGGATACCCTCCGCTACGAGATGCGTGAAGTCTCGCAGCACCGTTTCGTGAAGGCTCTTGCGACCTTTCTGGCAGCCGCCCTGATATTCGCCCTCTATGTCTGGCTTTACCTTTATGTGTTCAGGCTGGACACCCCGAGGACAGCGATTCTCAAGCGGCAGAATGCCCGCTGGGTCTCGCGCATCGAGATGATGTCCTCCCGTCTGGACAACGATGAGGCCGTCCTGGAGGCCCTGATTGCAAGGGACGAAAGGGTTTACCGTCAGGTCTTCGGGATGGACTCCGTATCGGTCGAAAGGCGGTATGCCGCTGCCGGGGTCCTGCCCGGAGACATGCTGGCGATGCCGCTCTACGACCCGCTCCGCCGGACCGCCGCAAGGCTCGGCCGCCTGATGAGCGCCTCCGCCTTCCAGGATTCCTCCTACACCGAGATTTCGGCCATGCAGAAAAAGGCCGGCGAGCTTGCGACCCACATTCCCGCAATCCCGCCGCTCAACACAGATAAATCGACCTACAAGTTGTCCAGCCCCTTCGGCTACCGTTCGGACCCCATCAACGGGGCAGCTAAGCAGCACACCGGGATGGATTTCGCCTGCCGGCCGGGCAACATCGTACGCGCGACCGGCGACGGCGTGGTGGAGAAAGCCGAGTTCGAGACGGGCTACGGCAACTCCATAGTCATCTACCACGGCTTCGGCTACAGGACGAGGTATGCTCACCTCAGCCGCATCGATGTCGAGCCCGGGCAGGTGCTGGTGAGGGGAGACAAGATCGGCGCGACCGGATCTTCCGGCCGCGTGACCGGACCGCACCTCCACTATGAGGTGCTCTACGGCCGCGAGTTCGTCAATCCCGCAGATTATATGGATCTCGACATGTCTCCCAAAGAGTACATGGCGCTTGTCGGAGGAAATAAGAAATGAGCGAGGAACTGTTTGAATACGACTCCAAGTCGCTGAGGCTCCGTAAGCGCAGGCGCAACGTGAGGAGGGCGATAGGCATCACCTTCCGCTACCTCGCCGCCGTGCTCGTTTTCGTCATAGCCTTCTATTTCATATTCGAGCAGTTCTTTACTACGGACCAGGAGAAGGCTCTCATCGCAAAGAATGCCGTCTATGAGAAGCATTATTCTGAGATGAGGGCGGCCGAGAAGACGCTCTCCGAAAGGATAGCCGCCCTTTCCGAAAGGGACGACTCCATCTACCGGCAGCTTTTCCATACCGCTGCGCCGAGGCTCGATCCTTTCGGCGCCGCGGACCTCATACCGGAAAGCGACTCCCTCTCCGACGGCTTCTTCCTGTCCTATTCGGCCGAGAAGGCCGTCAGGGTAGGGAAGATGGCCGGCAGCGTCGAGGAGAATTTCAAGGAAATATTCGCCCTCCTGGAGGCCCGGAGGGACAGCCTGCCGCCGCTGAGGTTCCCCCTCGCGGACGCTTCGTCCTACCGCGTCGGGGCCTCGACGGGTGAACGGCTGAACCCGTTCTACGGCGTCCCCTCGGCCCACGACGGCATCGACCTTCTCGCCTCCCAGGGCGAGACGGTCTTCGCCTCCGCCGCCGGTACCGTCAGCTCCGTTGTCCACTCCACGACCGGCATTGGCACAATGGTGGAAATCAGCCACAAGGGCGGATACACCACCCGCTATGGCTGCCTCGGCCAGGTCTCCGTCCACTCCGGCGACAGGGTGAAGGCCGGCGACGCCATCGGCTCGGTCGGCGTCTCGGGTAAGTCCTTCGCCCCGCACCTCCACTACGAGGTCCTCCGTCGCGGCAAGGTGCTCGACCCCGTCCACCATTTCTTCGCCTCAGTCACCCCTGAGCAGTATTCCGACATGCTCTACATGGCCGCCGGTACCGCCCAGTCCATGGATTGACCTTCCCCCTGGTGCTGGGGCGGGTGAATTTCACGAAGCGTGACGTTTCAGATGAACCTGTCCTTGACCTCGTCGTAAACCAGCCCCGACAGGCGGATGACCTGCTTGAGAGAGCTGTTGTAGCGGGAACGCAGTTCCATGGCGAGCCGGAGCCGCTGCGCAGTGTCCAGCCGGCGCACGGACTCGTGGCCGTAGAGTCTCAGGCACAGCTCGTTGCGATGCTGTCTCATCTCCTGTATCGGGATGCTCAACCGGGATATCGATCCTCCGCGGGACTCCACGTCCGACTCCTTGCTGCGGCACATGAAAAACAGATATGCCTTGTGTGACCTGAATAATTTCTCTACTATTTCGTAGGCGACGTACTCGCCGGGGAAGACTATGTCGTCTATCATGGGAATCTGCAGGTCGGCATCTAAATCCAAGGCCCTGGTCTTCAGTGATTTTCTGTTGTCTCTGATTGTCTTGCCGGTGGCGATGACTTCGCCGAGCCAGCGTGGGGAACTCCACCAGCCCTGCCGTCTGAAATATAGCGGTCCGCTGGACCAGGGGTAATCAACCCCCTGGAAGGGGATGCCGCCGGCAGGAGCGTTCTTGACAACGTAGCAGATGACCGTCTTGAGATAGTCTTCGGTGTTAACTCCCTGGTGGTGGATGGGGACGTTTTCAAGGCGGTGGTGCTCGCCGTGGCGGTCCGCAATGTACATTGATGTCCTTTTGATGAAGTCGTGGACAAACCTGTTGCAATCATCAAAAGTACCGTAAAGTACAAAGTGGACGTGGGTGTCCATAAGGCAGAATGCCAGGATAACCACGTTGTAGGAGCGCAGCACTACATAGACTCTGTTCATCCCGGCCTTGAAGTCAGCCTCATCGGAGAACATGATGTCTATGGCATTCCCGTCGGTGGAAAAGTGCCAGCAGTTTTTTACTTTTCTGACCTGGCCGCTGGTAAATGGCACGTCGAGTCCCAGGTCTTTGATAATAATCGGGGGCGGAACCATGGCAAATGTTTTAAAAGTTATGTCAAAGAGCCCCGAAATCAATTTTTAAGCAGCAAAAAAAGTGCCTGCGTGGTTCGTGAAATTCACCTGACACGGCCATGGCCGTTTCAGGGGCTTCTGTGGCGGGTCGGCGTGTCAGGTGAGGCGAAATTGGCTCGCCTGCCACGCTCATGTGCCTTGTGCGCCGCCAGTGCCACATCGGTGTGGCAGGTGAATTTCACGAAGCCGTGGTGACGGGTGGTGGTGAAGGAACAAAGTGATGGGGCAGGGGGCGGGTCAGGGGAAACAAAGAAGGGCATTGGTGGGGGCGAGGGGGGCGAGATGTCAAAAAAATAAATTATATTTGTGCGAATGTGACTATTATGGAGAAATTACTTTATTCAATCGGAGAGGTCGCCGGGTTGCTGGGTGAGAACACGTCGGCGATCAGGTTCTGGACCAACTCTTTCGAGAAGTTTATCAAGCCCAGGCGAAACAACAAGGGGAACCGCCAGTACACTGCCGAGGACATCGAGACCCTGCGGTGCGTGCGCATACTCCTTCGCGACGACGGGCTCACGATAGAGGGCGCCTCGCGGCGTCTCGCGGAGGACCGCAAGGCGGTGTCCGGAAGGGCGAAGGCCCTCGACGGCCTGAGGGCGATCCGCGCCGAACTTGTCGAGGTGAGGAAATCGCTGTGACCGCCCCTCCCGCTCAAGGAGCAGTATAAAGGGCGTCGGTTCAGCAGGAAGACAGGACTATGAAAGTAAAAGACATAATCAGGGCTATAGAGGAGTTCGCCCCAGCATCGGTGCAGGAGGGGTGGGACAACAGCGGCCTTATCATAGGCTCTCCGGAGGATGAGATCTCAGGGGTGCTGGTAGCTTTTGACTGTACCCCGGAGACTGTCGGGGAGGCAGTGAGGGAAGGCTGCGGTATGATAGTGACCCATCATCCGCTGATTTTCAAGGGCCTGAAGAAGATTATCCCGGGGGACCCGGTGTGTGATGCTGTGATAAAAGCCGTGAGGGAGGGCATCGCCGTCTATGCCGCCCACACGAGCGCCGACAAGGTGCGCGGCGGCGTCAGTTTCGCCATGGCTGAAAAACTTGGCCTCAGGGATGTCGAGATCCTTTCCCTGGACTCGGACGAGACCGGTCTCGGCGCGGTGGGAAACCTCCCTGCGCCGCTTCCGGCGGAAGATTTTATCACCCTCCTGAAAAAGGCGTTCGGGTGCAAGGTGGTGAAGGTGTCGAGGCCTGTAGAAGGGCCGGTCTCCAGAGTCGCCCTCTGCGGCGGCTCGGGGGCGGAATTCATCCCCATTGCGCGCGAAAAGGGCGCGCAGGCTTACGTCTCCGCCGACATTTCCTATCACAATTTTTTCACTCCGGAAGGCTTCATGGTGGCCGATATAGGACATTTCGAAAGCGAAGTGGAAATTACGGACATTTTATTTTCAATATTGAAGAAAAAATTTCCTAACTTTGCAGTTCGCATCAGCACCGCTATGTACAACCCCGTTTATTATTTTTAGCACGATATGGCAAAGAAAATCAAGAAAGTCGAAATCCCCATCGATCAGAGGGAGACCTTTACCTCCCTCCAGAAGAGCTTCGCCGATTCCGAGAAGTCGGTCGAGGACAAGCTCCGCACCCTTTACAGGCTCCAGGAGGCCGATTCCGCTATTGACAGGATATTCCAGCTCAGGGGCGAGCTCCCCGCCGAGGTGGAGTCCCTCGAAGAGGACATCGCCGCCCTCAAGGGCAAAGTGGCCGAAGAGTCCGCCCTCGTGGAGGAGTTCACAAGGGGCATAGCCAAGAACAAGCAGGAGATTATCGACTGCGAGGACGCCATCGCCAAGTACCAGAAGCAGCTTGACGGCATCTCCAACAGCCGCGAGTACGACTCCCTCAACAAGGAGATCGAGAACCAGGACCTCCTCCGTCAGATCGCCGAGAAGAACATCTCCGAGATCCGCGACGAGATCCAGCAGCGCAAGATGGTCCTCGAGGACCTCAAGGACAGGATCGCCATCCGCACCGAGGACCTCAAGGCCAAGAAGGACGAGCTCGAGAGTATCCGCGAGTCGACGGCGAAGGAGGAGGAGAAGCTCAACGAGGTCCGCGCCAAGTGCGCCGAGGCCATCGACGAGCGCACCCTCAGCGCCTACGACCGCATCCGCAAGAGCGTCCACAATCACCTCGCGGTGGTCGGCATCTACAACGGCAACGCCTGCGGCGGCTGCTTCAACACGATTACCCCCCAGCGTATAGTTGAGATTTCCTCCAACCGCAAGATGATCATCTGCGAGCACTGCGGCAGGATCATCATCAACGCCGAGGGCCTTTCAGAAGCGGCCGAATAGCACATGGCAGACCCCTCCGGAAAGACAAGGCGCAAGCCTCAGACCCTTCCATCGGCGCCTGAGACGGGAAATACCCCGCCTCAGGCGCTTGATGTGGAGGAGGCCGTGCTCGGCGCGATGCTGGTCCTCCCTTCCGTGGTGGACCAGGCGGTCGAGGAGCTCACCCCGAAGTGCTTCTACAATGAGCACAACAGGATGATCTTCGAGGCGATGCAGTCGCTCAACAACGCCCACGTCGCCATCGACCTCATCACCGTGACCGAGCGTCTCCGCCAGGACGGGAACCTCGAGATCATCGGCGGCCCCGTGGTCCTCACGGGGATGTCCATGAAGGTCGGCGCCGCGGTCAACATCGAGTACTACATCAAGATCCTCCGCCAGAAGAGCATCCAGCGCGAGCTCATCGAGGCTTCCTACAGCATCCTGCAGTCGTCCTACGACGACTCGGCCAATGTCGACGACCTCGTGGACCTCGCCCAGTCGAAAATCTTCGACGCCATCAACCAGAACGTCAAGCGTGAAGTCCAGACCGTAGGGTCCCTCCTCAACGACGCCATCGCCGAGATTCAGCGCAAGCAGGAGTCGTCGGGCCTCTCGGGAGTCCCCTCCGGCTTCACTTCCCTCGACACTGTCACGATGGGCTGGCAGAAGTCCGACCTCGTGATCCTTGCGGCGCGCCCTTCCGTCGGTAAGACGGCGTTCGCGCTCAACATCGCCCGCAACGCGGCGGTCGATCACGGGATCCCGGTGGCTGTGTTCTCCCTCGAGATGTCGTCCCTGCAGCTTGTGATGCGTCTCATGACGACGGAGACCGGTCTTCCGGCCGACAAGATCAAAGGCGGTTCCAAGCTCAAGGACTACGAGTGGGAGCAGCTCGAGTACAGGATAAAGAACCTTGCGAAAGCCCCTCTCTACATCGACGACACCCCAAGCCTCCCTATCATGGAGTTCCGCAACAAGGCCAAGATGCTCGTCAACCAGAAGGGCGTCAGGCTCATCGTCGTGGACTACCTTCAGCTGATGCAGGGCCCTCCGGACCTTCGCGGCATGAGAGAGCAGGAAGTGGCGTTCATCTCCCGTACCCTCAAGGCGACCGCCAAGGAGCTCGACATCCCCATCATCGCCCTCTCTCAGCTGTCGAGAAACGCCGTCCAGAGAGGCGGCAGCATCGGAAAGCCGATGCTCTCCGACCTCCGCGAGTCCGGTTCCATCGAGCAGGACGCCGACATCGTCATCTTCATCCACCGTCCCGATTTCGTCGGCCTGTCCGACAACAACGAGGACAAGGAGAAGACCTGGATCATCCTCGCCAAGCACCGTAACGGCGAGACCGGCGACATCCCCATGCTCTTCAAGAGCGAAAGGGTCAAGTTCGTGGAGATGGATCAGGCGCTTGACATCCAGGCCTCCGGGATGAGCTATGAAAGCGGCATGAACTCCGACCTCTCCGAAGGAGGCGACAATCCTGCGTGGTAGCCATGGCGAAGGAAGACATCTCCCACAGAGGCAAGATACTGAGTATCACGCCGTTGATTACAACGGTACAAATTATATCCTCTTCGGCCTGCTCGTCATGTCACGCGGCAGGCTTTTGCGCGCTTGGAGAGAAGGCCGAGAAGATAGTGGAGGTCCAGACGGACCCCTACGGTTTCCACGAAGTGGGCGACGAGGTCAACATCATCCTCAAGGCGACGGCCGGCCTCAAGGCCGTCTGGCTCGCCTATGCGATCCCCGTGGTGCTGCTTATGCTGACAATCCTGCTCATGATAAAGACAGGTTTCGGCGAGCTCACGTCCGCCCTTACCGGGCTCGGAGTAGTGGTCCTCTGGTACTTCGTCCTATGGCTTTTCCGCAAGAAACTCCGCAACGAATACGTCTTCAAGATTGAAAAACTAAGATAAAACAGAATGCTGAAAATTGTAATTTGGACTGTCATTACGGTAACGGCGCTGGGCCTCGTGCTCGCGGTCGTGCTCTACCTTGTCGCCAGGCGCTTCAAGGTTGAGGAGGACCCGAGGATCGACGAGGTCGAGAAGGTCATGCCGGGCGCCAACTGCGGCGGCTGCGGATTCGCGGGCTGCCGGGCTTTCGCCGAGGCGACCGTCAAGGCCGCATCGCCGGATGAGAATTTCTGCCCCGTCGGCGGCAACGATGTCATGGCCAAAGTGGCCGCGATCCTCGGCTTCGAGGCCAAGGCAAAGGCGCCGATGGTTGCCGTCGTTCGTTGCAACGGCACCTGCGAGAACCGCCCCAGGATCAACGAGTACGGCGGTTATCCTTCCTGCAAGGTCAAGGCCGCCCTTTACAGCGGCGACACCGGCTGCGCCTTCGGCTGCCTCGGTTGCGGCGACTGCGTTGCGGCCTGCTCCTTCGGCGCTCTATCGATGGATCCCGAGACCGGGCTTCCCGTCGTGGACGAGGAAAAGTGCACCGGCTGCGGCGCCTGCTCGAAGGCCTGCCCGAAGGGCGTCATTGAGCTCCGCGGCAAGGGGCCCCGCGGCATGAGGGTCTATGTCTCATGCATCAACAAGGACAAGGGACCTGCCGCGAAGAAGGCCTGCGCCGCCGCGTGCATAGGCTGCGGCATCTGCGCCAAGACCTGTACCCACGACGCTATCACCGTGGCGGACAACATCGCCTACATCGATTTCGCAAAGTGCAAGCTCTGCCGCGAATGCGAGGCCATGTGCCCGACCGGAGCCATCCACGGAGTCGGCTTCCCCAAGCCTCTCGACAAGGATGCCGTCAAGGAGCGCATCCGCAAACGTAATGAAGCGGCAAAGGCTGCGGCCGCCGCGGAAGTAAAAAAGGAGGTTGAGGCATGAAAAGGACATTCTCAATAGGAGGTATCCATCCTCACGACAGCAAGATTTCGCGTGAGTGCGGGATTAAGCCCCTGGCCATTCCGGGGACCGTCTATATCTCACTTTCGCAGCATATCGGCGCGCCGGCAAAGCCGGTCGTCGCCGTCGGCGACAAGGTTAAGGTCGGCCAGGTGATAGCCGAGCCCGGCGGATTCGTCTCCGCCTTCATCCATTCTTCCGTGTCCGGGACCGTCAAGTCGATCGGACCGAGGAAGGACCTCGCCGGCAACCCCCAGATGACCGTTGAAATCGCGGTCGAGGGCGACGAGTGGCTCGAGACCATCGACCGGACTCCTGACCTCGTCACCGCCATCCCTGAGGACGGCAAGGAGATCGTCGAGAAAATACGCCTCGGAGGCATAGTCGGCCTCGGCGGCGCGACTTTCCCGACCCACGTCAAGCTTATGCCGCCTCCCGGCTCCAAGTGCGAGATGCTCATCATCAACGGCTGCGAGTGCGAGCCCTACCTCACCTCCGACTACCGCACCCTCCTCGAGAGGGGAGAGGAGGTCGTGGTGGGAGCGGCCCTCATCGCGAAAGCCCTCGGTGGAGTGCCCTGCACTTTCGGCATCGAGGAGAACAAGCCCGAGGCCATAGCCCACATCCGTGAGATAATCGCAAAGCTGTCGGCATCCGACAAGGCCTACTCCAACATCTCCGTGATGAGCCTCAAGAAGCGCTATCCGCAGGGCGGAGAGAAGCAGCTCATCGACGCGGTGATGCACCGCCAGGTCGGCTCTGGCGGCCTTCCGATAAGCGTAGGCGCCGTCGTCCAGAACGTAGCGACCGCCCTCGCGACCTATGAGGCCGTCCAGAAGAATAAGCCCCTCTTCGAGAACTCCGTGACCATGACGGGCGAGTGCTTCCCGCAGCAGGCCAACGTAATGGTCCGCGTCGGGACGCCCCTGTCCTTCATCATCGACAGCCTCGGAGGCATTCCTGAGGATGCGGTCAAGATCGTCTCCGGCGGCCCCATGATGGGACGCGCCGTCGCGAACGTCGACGCTGCAACCCTCAAGGGCACCGGCGGACTTCTTTTCCTCACCGCCGCCCAGACGGTAAGGAAGGAGGCATCCGCCTGCATCCGCTGCGGCCGCTGCGCCGACGCCTGCCCCATGGGCCTCGAGCCGTTCCTTCTCCGCAAGCTTGCGCTTGCCGGCGACATGGCCGCTCTCGAAGCCAACGCGGTCGCCGACTGCATCGAGTGCGGATGCTGCCTCTACAGCTGTCCCGCCAATATTCCGCTTCTCGACATCATCAGGCTGGCGAAGGCGGACGTCATGAAAATAATGCGTGCTCGCGCCGCGGAAGCCAAGGCCAAAGCCGAGGCTGAAAAGGCCGCCGCCGAAGCCAAAAAATCTGAAAGCAATGGGTAAACTACTGGTAACACCTTCACCTCACATCCACACCAAGGACAGCACGCGCTCCCTTATGCTGGATGTCGTTATCGCGCTTCTGCCCGCCGTCATAGTGTCCGTAGTCTTCTACGGCTGGAGGGAGCTTATGCTTCTCGGAGTCAGCGTCGGCGCGTGCCTTCTCCTCGAGTGGGCCGTCACGCGTTTCATGCTGAAAAAGCCCTCCACCATCGGCGACCTTTCGGCCGTCATCACCGGTATTCTCCTCGCGCTGAACGTGCCCTACACGACCCCCTGGTGGGTTATCGCAATAGGCGCGGTCTTCGCCATCGGCGTAGCCAAGATGACCTTCGGCGGCATCGGCCAGAACATCTTCAACCCCGCCATCGCGGGCCGTGTGTTCCTCCTCGTCTCTTTCCCTACGTACATGACGACCTGGAGCCAGCCCCAGGGCCTTTTCGGCCTTGACGCCATCACCGGAGCGACCCCGCTCGGTGCCGTCAAGGAAGGCCTCCTCGCCGGTTCTTCGGTACAGGACATAATGGCTGCCGGCGGCTACGACTACGCTACGATGCTCTACGCGAACCTCGGCGGCAGCGCCGGCGAGGCGTGCGCCATAGCCCTTCTCGCAGGCTTTGTCTATCTGCTCTGCCGCAGGGTTATAAAGCCGTGGATCACGCTCAGCATCTTCGCGACAGTGGCTCTTACCTCGCTCATCTTCTGGGGTATCAATCCCGCCCGTTTCACCGACCCTCTCTTCAACCTCCTCACCGGCGGTCTCATCCTCGGCGCCTGCTTCATGGCTACCGACTATGTGACCTCCCCGATGTCGGCCTGGGGCGGAGTCGTCTTCGGTGTCGGCATAGGTTTCCTCACGATGATGATCCGTTACTTCGGGTCCTATCCCGAGGGTGTGTCGTTCGCCATCCTGATAATGAACGCCTTCGTTCCCCTTATCAATATGGCTTTCCATCAGAAAAAATTCGGGAGGAAATAAGATATGGCAGCTAAATCCTCACTTATCAATATGGTGGCGGTCCTCAGCCTGACCTGCCTTCTTTGCTCCGCAATCCTCGGCGGGGCCTACGCCCTGACCAAGGAGCCCATCGAGAAGGCGGCGGCTGACAAGACTTCCCGTTCGATAGCCCTCGTCGTTCCCGAGTTCGACTCCCTCTCGGAGGAGAAGGCCGCGACTCTCGACGGCAAGGAGTACAAATACTATGAAGCCCTGAAGGGCGACGCTCCGGTCGGCTATGCGATAGTATCTTCTGCCGGCGGCTTCGGCGGCGACATCGTCCTGATGGTCGGTATCGACACCGCCGGTGTCGTCTGCAACACCTCGGTGCTCTCCCACAGCGAGACCCCCGGTCTCGGTGCGAAGTGCACGAGCGACGAAGGTTTCATGGCCCAGTGGAAGGGATTCGACCCCTCGGTGAAGATCCTCTCCGTCAAGAAAGACGGCGGTGACGTCGATGCCATCACGGCTTCGACAATCACCTCGAGGGCCTATACAGAGGCCGTCAAGACGGCCGTTGAGGTTTTCAAAAGTTTGAGAGATGAGCAGTAAAGCAAGACTTATCCTGGACGGATTCGTAAAGAACAATCCGACCTTCGTCCTCCTGCTGGGAATGTGCCCCACGCTGGCGACGACTACTTCGGCCGTCAACGGCCTCAGCATGGGCCTCGCGACCCTCTTTGTCCTTGTGCTTTCCAACATGGCGATTTCCGCCATCGCGCCGATAGTGCCGGACAAGGTCCACATTCCGGTCTATATTGTCGTCATCGCGACGTTCGTGACCCTTCTGCAGCTGCTGATGCAGGCCTACACGCCTGCCGTCTATGAGACCCTCGGCCTCTTCATCCCGCTTATCGTGGTCAACTGCATAGTCCTCGGCCGCGCGGAGGCCTTCGCTTCCCGCAACGGCGTCATCGCGTCCGCAGCCGACGGTCTCGGCGTAGGACTCGGTTTCACTCTCGCACTTACGGTGCTCGGCGCCGTCCGCGAGATCCTCGGCAGCGGCTCGATCTTTGGCTGGAAGTTCATCTCCGGCGACGGCATGCTCGCTTTCGTGATGGCTCCCGGAGCATTCATCTGCCTCGGCTACCTGATGGTCCTTTTCAACAAATATCTCAAGAAGGAGTAGGCTATGGAATACTTTCTCATAATAATCTCGGCGATATTCGTCAATAATATCGTCCTGGCGCAGTTCCTCGGCATCTGCCCCTTCCTCGGGGTCAGCAACAAGCTTTCGACCGCAACCGGAATGTCCGGCGCCGTCTGCTTCGTCATAACCCTGGCGACCCTTGTGACCTATCTCATCAACAAGTTCCTCCTTGTTCCCCTCCACATCGAGTTCCTGCAGACGATAGCGTTCATCCTCGTCATCGCGGCTCTCGTGCAGATGGTCGAGATAGTGCTGAAGAAGACCAGCCCGTCGCTTTACTCCGCCCTCGGTATCTTCCTCCCCCTCATCACGACCAACTGCGCCGTCCTCGGCGTCGCCCTCAATGTCGTGACCAAGCAGTTCACCTTCGGCGGCGAGGCCCACTTCCTGAACCTCGGCGAATCCCTCGTCTATGCCTTTGCGACATCCCTCGGCTACGGCCTCGCGATGATTATCTTCGCCGGCATACGCGAGCACCTCTCGCTCAGCGAGGTCCCGAAGTCCTTCAAGGGAGTGCCCATAGCGCTCGTGACCGTCGGCATACTCGCGATGGCCTTCATGGGATTCAGCGGAATGGTAAAATAAGGCGGGATTATCCCTGCTACTTGACTCTGAGACGACGGCCTATTGAAAGGATCGTCGTTTCTTTTATGCCGTTGAGGCGGCAGAGTGTGCTGACCGTGGTGCCGTATTTACGGGCTATGGAGGACAGCGTCTCGCCCTGGCGGACGGTGTGGTAGCGCATTGCCGCCTGGGCTGCGGCCTCGCGTGCCGCGGCCTCCTGGCGTGCCTTTTCCTCGGCCGCTATGCGGTCTTTCTCGTCGCCTTCCGCGATGACGTCTTCGTCGTCATCGACCTGGTAGTAGCGCGCACCGGGGGAGAACCAGCTCCTCTTGAGGCGGAAAAGGCGGTGACGCAGCGTCCCGGTCTGGAAATCGATGAGCCAGAGGGGGTCGAAGCTGAGGCCCTTGTAGCGGGTCTCGAAATGGAGATGGGGCCCGCTGGAGCGGCCTGTCGAGCCGCCGAGGGCGATGATGTCGCCGGCGTGGACCCAGTCGCCGACCTTGACCTTGAGCTCGGAGCAGTGGCCGTAGAAGGTCTCCAGGCCGTTCTCGTGGCGGATGACGGCGAGGTTTCCGTAGCCGCCCACATAGTCGGCGACCCTCACCTTGCCGTCAAAGGCGGCATAGACCGGGGTGCCGGTCGGGTAGGGGAGGTCGATGCCGGTGTGGCGGCGGCCGTGACGGTATCCGTATTTGGACGACGGGGTCGTCTTGTTTGGGCAGCAGTAGCTGTCCAGGGTGTCCACTATCCAGAGGGTGAAACTCTCCGGCAGCGACTCCTCAGTCACCCTGTAGGGGTTGGAGACGTTGGGGGTCCAGTTCTCGGTGAAGACCTTCTTGCGCGTCACCACGTCGGGATTCTTGATGTATCGCCAGGTGTGGTTCTGGAAAAGGATGATCTTGACTTCGGGATTGGCGGTGTCGAGGGTGTCGGCAAACGGGGTGGACGTGCTTTTCGCGCTCGGGACGCTTTCTTTGCCGAAAGCCTTGCGCGAGGTGGAGTCGCTCTGGGCGTAAGCCGTGCCCCAGAGAAGGAGCACGGCCGCCGCTGCGAGTATTTTGTTAACGGTCATTTTCTATCTTTTCGCTCCGAACTTTTCGGAAAGGAGCTTTTCTGTTTCAGCTATTTTCTCTTTGAGAAGCTCATCGGAGGTCGCTTCGCAGAGGAAACGGAGGTAAGGTTCGGTGTTGGACGGACGGATGTTGAACCACCAGTCGGGGAATTCGACCCTGTAGCCGTCGAAGTCCATGAAGGCGGTAGGCTTCTCCTTGGCGGTGAACATCTCCTTGACCGCGTCCATCGCGCCCTTCTTGTCCTCGAGGCGGAAGTTGATCTCGCCGGAGTTCTTGTAGCGGACGATCTCCGCGATAGCCTCGCTGAGGACTTTGCCTTCCTTCTTGAGGTCGGAGACGATGTTGAGAAGGATGATGGACGCGAGAAGTCCGCTGTCGGAGTAGAAGAAGTCACGGAAGTAGTAGTGGCCTGCGAGCTCTCCGCCCCAGACGCCGTCGATCTCGCGGAGCTTCGCGGCGGCGAAGGCGCGGCCGACCTTCCAGGTCTTCATCTTGCAGCCCATCGGCTCGAGGTACTCGCCGACGGCCTTGGAGGAACGGATATCCTGAAGGACGATGCCCTTGAGGCCCCTTTCGCCGACGAAGTAGCGGCCCATAAGGGCTATCATGAGGTCAGGGGAGATGAACTTCCCTTTCTCGTCGATGAACATCACGCGGTCCGCGTCGCCGTCATAGATGACGCCGGCGTCCGCCTTCACTTCGCGGACTTTGTCCTCGAGAGGGTAGCAGTTCTTTTCGATGAGGGGGTTGGGCTCGTGGTTGGGGAAACGGCCGTCGAGGGTGTCGAAAAGGTAGTGGATGTTCGGGCCCTCGCCGAAGATCTTCTTCGCGAAGAGGTTCGCCATGCCGTTGGAGAGGTCCATCGCAATGGTGAGGTCCGAGTAGTCGCCGACGAACTTGCGCATGAAGGCAAGGTAGTCGTCGAGGATCTCCTTCTCGTAGATATTGCCCCTCACGGCGGCGACGGGCGTCGGGACGCCCTCGTCGATCCAGGCCTTGATCTGGCCGAGACCGGCGTCGAAGCCGACGGCCTGGGCGTCAGTCGTGGACACTTTCATGCCGTTGTATTCGGCGGGGTTGTGGGATGCGGTTATCTGGATGGAAGCTTTGAATCCGTAGTTGGCGGTGCCGAAATAGACCATCGGGGTCGAGGAGAGGCCGATATTGTAAACATCGGCGCCGGCGTCGCGGATACCCTTTGTCGCCGCCTCGAAGATCTCGTCGGAGGAGACGCGGCAGTCGCGGCCCACGAGGACCTTGTCCGCCTTCAGAAGTTTGGGGATGAAATAGCCGACTTTGTAGGCTGTCTCTTTGTCCCAGTCTTTTCCGTAGATACCACGGATGTCATAAGCGTGAAATGCTCCCATAGCAGTTGATTTTTAGTTATCCGGTTTCAGTGTGTTATCACATCCCGCAAATTTACAAAAAAAAAGCAAGCCGGCAAAAACTGCCGGCCTGCTGTTCTTTTGGGGTCGGGATGATCCGACTCGAACGGACGACCCCCACGTCCCGAACGTGGTACGCTACCAACTGCGCTACATCCCGAAAGAAGGAACCGTCAAACGGTCCCTTCCAGACATCTTAAGCAAGCTTGTTGATGTAGACGGCAAGGCCGCTCTTGAGGTTCGCTGCCTTGTTCTTGTGGATGACGCCGATCTTGGCGAGCTTGTCAATCATTGCATACACCTTGGGCGCCGACTCTTCGGCAGCCTTCTTGTCAGTGGTGTTGCGGAGGTCGCGGATGGCGTTCCTCGTCGTCTTTGCATAATACCTGTTATGCAGTCTGCGGCGCTCGTTCTGGCGAATAGCCTTCTGAGCTGATTTTGTGTTTGCCATATTGTACTTTTTTTATTTTCAAGTAGTGGGTAGGAGAATCGAACTCCTATTGCGGGAATGAAAATCCCGAGTACTAACCGTTATACGAACCCACCGGATCCCCCTCTCAAGGCCATAAGGCCGAAAGGGATTGCAAAGGTACAAATAATTTTTCAGCGCACAAAATTATTTTTCAAGAATTTTCTTTCTCCCACTCAAATGACCAGATCAGCGACTCCACCTGGCGGAAGTACTGCCTCTTGTCAAAGCGCGGAGCATAGACGAAGGCCTCTATGACAATGATTTCGCTGCCGTCCTTAGAATAGAAGGAGTGGGAGACGAACGGGCCGCCCATATAGTCGTTGTGGACCTCCCAGAAGCCGCGGGTCTCCATAAAGTCGATGCCGTGGTAGGAGAGGGAACGGACGGTGGGCTCCACGCCCTCCGAGGTCGTCATGTAGGTGTTCTCGAACATCCCGGGGATGTTGGCCCCGAGGATCTCGTTGCGCTTTGCGATAATGGCCTCTTTGGTGAACACGTCGCCTTCCGCAGGGTAGCGATAGACGAGGACGGCCTGGTTGGTGTACTGCCTCTCGTCGGCCGCCCAGAGGAAGTTGTCGGTCAGCTTCTTGATCTTGTAGCCGGTAGGGCAGTGGAGGACACCGCCGCCGGTTACCTTCCTCACGGCTTCCGTCACGGAGAGCTCCTCATAGAGCTTGGCATTGGCGATGATGCGGTTGCGCTCCGCCTGTTCGAAGAACTCCGCCATCTTGTCGGAGTCGTTCATCACGAAGGCAAGGGCGGCGTCACGGTCGGCCGCGCTGACCTGCACCACGGCCTGCGGGTGCGCCCACTGGTCGTACTTGTAGAAGACCCCGGGGTTCGCGACCTGCGGATCTATGTTGATCAGCACCAGGTTGCGGTGGACCTTGAACATGTTGGTGAAACTTCCCGGGGGCACGTTCGTGAGGGAAAACAGCGGCTCCCTCTGCGCCAGATAGGGGCAGTCCGAGGCCAGGGCGTCGCGGAGCGCGCCACCCACGGCCCCCTCCCACGAGTCCTTGTCTATCACGGCGACGACCTCGCCGGCTTTCCCGCTCACGTTCGGCAGAAGGCTCCTGCCCTTTCCGCCGCACCCCGCGGCAAGCATTGCCGCAGCAAGGAGTATGAAGATTCTTATTCTCATAGCACTATCGTATTAACCGCCCGATGTCGTTGCCGAAGGCGAGGACCATGAGGGCGAGGAGGATGAACATTCCGATTATCTGGGCCGCCTGCATGAAGCGGTCGGAGGGCTTGCGGCGGGTGAAGAGCTCGTAGATGCCGAAAAGGATGTGGCCGCCGTCGAGGCCGGGGATGGGGATGAGGTTCATCACGCCGAGCATCACCGAAAGGATCGCAAGGATGCTGAGGAACTGGTACCAGTTCCAGCTGGAAGGGAACACCTGGCCTATCGCGATGAAACTGCCGACCGACTTGTAGGCCTCGGTCCTCGGGGTGAAGACGAGGCGGAGGTCCCGGAGGTATCCGCCGATATTGGAGAAGGTCATCTTAATTCCCCCCGGGATGGCGGAGAAGAAGCTGTATTCGCGGCGGACTATGCCCGGCATCACGGTGTTGACGCCGAGGCGGCCGAGGGAATCGACCTTGAGGGCCATCGTGACGGTGTCCTCGTCACGGACGACTTCCACGGGAACTTCGCCGCCGGCGTGCTCCCCGAGGACAATGCGTCCGTCCTGGACGTAAGTCACGCTCTCGCCGGCGATGCCGACGACCCTGTCGCCGTGCGAAAGCCCGGCGGAGGCGTTGGGCGACCAGGCGAGGACCGTGTCGATGACGAAGGGCACGGCGACGTCGAACATCCCGGGGTTGGAGATCACCTCGCCAAGCATCCCCTGGTCGATGTAGAGGTCGAGGGTGTCGCCGGCGCGGAGGACGGTCGCCTTGCGGACGTTCCGCCTCGCGAGGTCCGCCTGGAGCATCCCGAAGTCCTCCGGTACGTAGTCGTCGAAGGCGAGTATGCGGTCTCCGGTGCGGAAGCCCATGTCGTAGGAGAGGTCGTTGACGTAGATGCTGGTCCCCTCGTTGGAGATGTAGGCGTCTCCCCAGATGGAAAGTATGGAGGTGTAGAGGATTATCGCGAGGATGAAATTGAACAGCACTCCGCCGCTCATGACAAGTATCCGCTGCCAGACGGGCTTGGAACGGAACTCCCAGTCCGCGGGCTCTTTTTTCAGGGACTCCATGTCGAGGCTCTCGTCCACCATGCCGCAGATCTTGCAGTAGCCTCCAAGGGGGAGCCAGCCGATTCCGTACTCGGTCTCAAGGTTCTTAAGCCTTGGAAACAGTTTCGAGAACCAGCCGCTTTTGGTGGAAAGGAGCTTGAATCCTCCTATGTCGAAGAAAAGGAAGAACTTGTCCACCTTTATCCTGAACATACGGGCGAAGGCAAAATGGCCCGCCTCGTGGATCACGATAAGGACCGCGAGGGCGAGGATTACCTGCAGTATTTTCAGAAGGACCGTCATATCATCCCGGCGGCGATGGACGCCGCGAGCTCATTGGTGGAGAATATGTCCTCTTCGGATGGATCCGCGATGAAGGAGACCGCGTCCATCGTGCGGGCGATAGTGTCGGAGATGTCGTAGAAACCGATCCTGCCCCGGAGGTAGGCCGCGACGGCCACCTCGTTGGCGGCGTTCATCGCGCAGGGGATGTTCCCGCCCCTTTCGAGCGCCTTGAAGGCAAGGCCGAGGCAGGGGAATTTGTCGCGGGACGGCTCCTCGAAATGGAGCGCGCCGAGGGCCGCGAAATCAATTTTCTTATTGTCGAGCGGCAGGCGCTCGGGATAGGAAAGCGCCAGCTGGATGGGCTCCCTCATGTCCGGCATGCCCATCTGGGCGATTACGGCGCCGTCTTCGAACTCGACCATCGAGTGGATGACGGATTCGGGGTGGACGACGACGTTGATCTTCGACGGGGGAGTGTCGAAGAGCCAGCGGGCTTCGATGACCTCGAACCCCTTGTTCATCATGGTCGCGGAGTCGATGGTGATCTTGTTGCCCATGTTCCAGGAGGGGTGCTTGAGAGCCATCGCGGAGGTCGCGGAGGCGATGTCTTCGCGCTTCCAGGTGCGGAACGGGCCACCGGATGCGGTCAGGTGGATCCTGCTCACGGGATTGTCTCCCGCGGCCAGAAGGCACTGGAAGATGGCCGAATGCTCCGAATCTACGGGAAGTATGGCGACGCCCTTTTCCGAGGCGAGCTTCATCACGATGGGTCCGGCCGCCACAAGGGTCTCCTTGTTGGCGAGGGCGATGGTCTTGCCTGCACGGATTGCCGCGAGGGTCGGTCTGAGACCGCTGAAGCCGACCGTCGAGGTGACGACTATGTCGACATCCTCGCCGGCGACGAGCCCGCACGCGGCGTCCATCCCGGCGAAGG
>CADAXR010000035.1 GCA_902791945.1 uncultured Bacteroidia bacterium | reverse complement strand
CCTATTATCGACAGCCTGCTGTAACTACAGCATCGCCTCGATGTCCTTCTCGATCTCTTCGGGGGTCGTGACGGGGGCGTAGCGCTTAATGGTCGCGCCGTCGCGGCTGATGAGGAATTTGGTGAAGTTCCAGAGGATGTCGCTGTCCTTCTCGACACTCTTGCTGAGTCCCTTCAGCATGGCACGCGTCGCCTTGGCCTTGAGGCCCTTGTACTCCTCTGTTGGGGCCTGCTCCTTGAGGTATTCGAAAATAGGCTCCGCGTTGGGACCGTTGACGTCTGTCTTGGCCATGAGGGGGAAGGTCACGCCGTGGTTGATGCGGCAGAACTCCTCGATCTGCTCGTTGGAGCCGGGCTCCTGGCCGGCGAACTGGTCGCAGGGGAAGCCGACGATGACAAGGCCGCGGTCCTTGTATTTCTGGTAGAGGGCCTCGAGGCCGTCGTACTGGGGGGTGAAACCGCACTTTGAAGCGGTGTTGACTATCATCAGGACTTTGCCTTCGAACTGTGCGAAGTCCACTTCGGCGCCCCTGTTGCCTGTGGTCTTGAAATCGTAAATCTTTGCCATAATTCCGTTGTAGTTCATGCAGGGAAGTGTATGGAATTGAAGGTATCAGGAAAGCCTGCGGAGGCCGGCCGCTATGCGGCGGAGGCCATCTTCACAGAGGCTGCGCGGGCAGGCGAGGTTGATACGGATGAATCGGTCGTCGCCGTAGATGGCGCCGGGGCCGGGACGGACGTGCTCATTGGCGATAAGGCTCGCGACTATCGACTCTGAAGGGAGCGCGAGGGCGGAGACGTCGACCCAGGCCAGATAAGTGGCCTGGAGACGGGTCACGGGGCACTCCGGCACCTCCTTGGCGAAGATTTCCTTCAGAAGGCAGTAGTTGTCCCAGATGTGCGCGTTGAGCTCGCGGAGCCACTCCTCGCCTTCGTTGTAGGCCGCGATGAGGCCTTCCACGCCGAAGGGACCGACGTCGCAGACTTCGTAGATATTGATGACCCTGTCTATCTTTTCGCGCCATTCGGGCCGGCTGCAGATAATGTTAGCTATCTGCAGGCCGGCGGTGTTGAAGGATTTGCTCGGGGAGTTGAGGGTCACGCTGCACGAGAGGTTCTCTTCGGACACTGCTGCGAAGGGAGTAAAGCGCTGCCCTGGCATCTCGAGCTCGCAGTGGATCTCGTCGGAGAGGACCACGAGGGAGTGCTTGCGTGCGATCTCGCCGAAGCGCGCGAGCTCCTCCGGGCTCCAGATGCGGCCGACCGGGTTGTGGGGGTTGCAGAGCAGGAGTACCCTGGCTTCCGGCTCTGCGCAGCGGCGCTCAAGGTCCTCCCAGTCCGCGGAGACGGCGAGGCCGTCGGCTTCGCGGCTGTAGAGAAGGGGACTGGAAGAGAGCACGCAGCCGGCGTTGCGGATGCTGGAGAAGAAGCAGTTGTAGGCAGGGGAGAGGAGGACGACTTTGTCTCCGGGCTCTGTGAAGGCCTTGATGCAGACGGCGAGGGCGGGGACGACAGCGGTCGTGTAGAGTATCCAGTCCTTCTCTATCTTCCAGCCGCGACGGCGGGAGAACCAGCTGATGATGGCCTCGTAGTAGCTGTCGGGGACCTCGGTGTAGCCGAATACTCCGTGCTCTACGCGCCGCCGGAGGGCGTCGATGATGCACGGCGCGGCCTTGAAGTCCATGTCCGCCACCCACATCGGAATTACATCGGAAGAAGGCACTCCGACGCCGTTCGGGGCGTCCCATTTTACGCAGCCGCTGCCTCTGCGGTCCGTAATGCTCTCAAAATCAAATTTCATCGCATTTTCACACATGGGGCCTTTCGGGGAAGGCCCGTTTCCTCTGCGAATATACGAAAATCCGTTAAAACTTCATCGCCCCGGGTACCATTTAAGCGGCTCACTTTTGAAAAGAAAAGTGACTTTCGTATATTTGCAGACCAGTGAAAAGGAATAATAAAAATACAGGGCTTCTGTTTGCACTGCTCCGTGCAGGACTCTGGGAGAGGGAAGTGTCCCTCCTCCCGTATGAGCCGCTCGATATGGACGGGCTCTATTCCCTTGCCGGCGAGCAGTCGGTCGAGGGCATAGTCGCCGCCGGTCTCGAGCACGTGGCCGACCGGTCGATGTCAAAGGCCGAAGTCCTGTCCTTCCTGAAGAAGGCTTTTTCCCTGGAAGGGCGCAACGCCAGCATGGACGCATTTATCGCCGACACAGTAGATAAACTCGACAGGGAAGGCATCCTTGCCGTCCTCGTCAAGGGCCAGGGTGTTGCTCAATGCTACGAGAGGCCCTCCTGGCGTTCTTCCGGAGACGTTGATTTCCTTCTCGACGCCGACAATTACCTCAAAGCAAAGAAATTTCTCTGTCCTTTGGCTGACGAGGTCGAGAAAGAGGAGCCTTCCAAGAAGCACCTCGGAATGCATTTCGGCAAATGGGTCGTCGAGCTCCACGGCTCGCTCCGCAGCAGCCTCGGCAAAAAAGTCAACGACGGGATGGACGCCATCCAGGCCGAGATGTTCAGCCGTCAGGATTTCCGGAAGTGGCGCTGCGGGGAGACGACCGTCCTCCTTCCTCCCGTGGACAGTGACATCCTCGTTGTATTCACCCACATCCTCCAGCATTTCTTCACCAGCGGGATCGGCCTCCGGCAGATCTGCGACTGGAGCCGCATGCTTTGGACCTTCCGCGAAGAGATCGACCGCGATCTTCTTGAGCGCCGCCTCCGCGGGATGGGCCTCATGAGCGAGTGGAAGGCCTTCGGGGCCCTCGCCGTCGGCTACCTCGGTATGCCGTCGGAGGCGATGCCGTTCTACGAAGACAGCCCTTCGCTCCGGCGAAAGGCTGCCCGTATAGCCTCATTCGTAATCGAGGTCGGCAATTTCGGTCACAACAGGGACCTCAGCTACATCAGAAAATACCCTGTCGTCATCAGGAAATCAATGTCCTTCTTCCGCAACACCCGCGATTTCCTGAGGCATCTTCCGATATTTCCGGTCGATGCACTCAGGATGTTTGTCGGCAGGACCATCCACGGCTTCGCTGCCGTCGCGAGAGGGGAGTAGGATTACCCTATCGGACAATCTTGCGGGCATTGAGACCCGGAAGATCCCTGGCCGGGGCTTGGTAGAGGAGAGGGCTCGGAGCGGGGTCCGGTTCGGGGAGGGGCGAGGTGGGCGAGGTCACGGTGACGTCGTCCAGGTTGAGCCGGAACATATCCGAGACGTTGAAATGGCGGAAGGCGATGAATACAACCTTGCCGTTGAACGCTTCCGGAATATCGGCGACATACTCTTCATATTCGGATGATGAATTCGATTCTACCAGCATTGAGGCTGAAGCTTCTTCAACGTCGATGGATGTCGAGATGTAAGCGGCAAAGTGCTCTGCGGCCCAACTGGGATCCTGGCCAATCACCCAGAAACTCAGCTTGTTGTCGGCCTCGTCCAGCTTGATGGGAGGGGAGAATGCCCAGTTGTCCGGATATAGTACACCGTAATCATTGACATACGAGGCGCTTGCCAGGACACTGTTCCCTGAATGGACTCTGTAGCTGCCATCAGTACTGGTTGCGATTTCCCAACAATAACCATCGCCGTCGGCATCGATTAAGGTCCAGTTTTCCCCGACGGCTTCCGTATTTTCAAAGCTTTCAGAGTAGGGAAGTTTGAAGACGGCTTTGACCATTACTGTGGCCGAACCGACGACTCCATTGGTCGCAGTCGCGTGGATCTCTGTCGTGCCTCCGGCCAGCGCGGTCACATTTCCGTCCTCGTCGATGGACGCGACGGTCGGATCGTCAATGCTCCAGGTAAAGGACTTGTCGGCGGCGTCATTCGGAAGGACTGTCGCCGTGGCCTGTTCGGTCGCGCCAATTTCGGTTAATAATATGGTGGAGGGACTTATGACAATCTCATCTACCGGAACCTCGATGACAGTAATCGTAATAGAGGAGGAGAGTTCTCCGATGCTTGCGGTGATTATGGCATCGCCGTAGCTAAGACCGGTCACGATGCCGTTTTCGACGCTCGCAACTTCAGGAGCGCTGGATTCCCAGTCAATGTCGTCCGTGGCGTTGTCCGGGGTAAGGATCGCGGTGATTGTCTCTTTACGGCCGAGCTTAACCTCGGAAGGGCCCGAAAGTGAGATGGCGTAGGCGTGGACTTCGGTGACCACGACAGTGCACTCCGCGCTGCACCTCAGGCACTGCGCGGTGATGACGGCTTCTCCTTCTTTGAGGCCCTTGACAAGTCCGTCCTCATCGACAGTGACAATATCCGGCTTGTCGGAAGACCATTTGATAACCTCCGTCGCATTGTCGGGCTCGATGTTCTGCGGCATAAGGAGGTATGTCTCATTTTTGAGGATTGTAACGGTCTCATCGCTGAGAGAGAATTCATCGATGGGACGGTAGACAAGGACGTGGCAGAGGGCGCTTTCTGTGCCGGCGACGGCTATAATGGTCGCCTCGCCGGGCGCGATGCCCTTTACGGAGCCTTCTTCAGACACAATGGCGACATCCGGCTTGTTGCTTAACCACCTGACCGGTCTCTCTGCATCCTCCGGGAGGACTGTCGCATGGAGCAGGACTGACTCTCCTGTGGGAAGCTCCAGATTATCGAGGTCGAGGGTAATGCTCGTACTCTCGATCAATTCCCGCACCTTTACTTCTTCTTTGCATGCCGTGAGCACGAGTGCGCCCATAGCGGCTATAATAAGTAGCTTTTTCATTGCCTTGAATTTTTTTATTTGACGAACTTGCTGCCGAAGGAATGGAGGTTCAGGATGTTGCTTCGTCCTTCTCTGGGGCGTCTCGACGGTGCAGGGGACGGATCCGGCTCAGGATCAGGCTCCAGCACTTCTATGACGTTAGTGACCTCGACGTCATCCACTACAAAAGCATACTGGTCGGTGCAGTCGAAATGACGGATTGCAACGAATACCTCCATGCCCTTATACTGCGCCGGAATCTCAACGAGGATGTGCTCCCATCCGGTGGCCATCGGCCTGTAGGTGGGGTTCTCTTCGGGAGGGGTTTCCTCATAGCTGATGGTGTAGCCCTGGGTGATGGTGCCCTTCAAGAGTTCAAATGCGTTATCAAAGTCATATTCCCCCTGTTCGTTCATAAAGAGAACATAGGCGCCATAAGTTTCAAGCGGATAGCTCGCGTTAACCGCACAAGCCCAGAAACTCAGCATGTTGTAGTCGTCGTCAAGTTTTATGGAGGGTGAGATTAGCCAGTTGTCCGGGGTCAGGGCTCCACTATAATAGGAAAAACTCACAAGGCTTGCTTGTCCGGAGTGGGTCGGCGCACCATCGTCGGTCGTTATGTAACGCCAGTTATGTCCGTCATTGTCGACGTCATAGATAATCCAATCCCCAAGAGCATCAAGATGTTCGAAATCCTCGAAGAAGGGAACCGGACGGGCACCGTTGACAACAACGAGGGCCTCGGCGTAAACTCCGTTGCCTGAAGTAGCGCGGACATAGGTGTAGCCGGGCACCAGGCCTGTCACGAGGCCGTCCTCGACGGAGGCAATTGCCTCATCTGCAATGCTCCAGACAATAGTTTGGTCGTCCGCTCCTGCAGGAATGATTGTCGCCATAAATTCCTGGGTCGCTCCTACGTCGATCGACGCGTCTGCCGGCTGCAACTCAATGCGCTCCACGGCGAGGGGAACTACCTTGACTTCACACTTGGCCTCGGCGTGGATGGCTTTAGCCGTAATAGTGGCATCTCCGTTGGCAACCGCGGTGATAAGGCCGTCCTCATCGACGGAAGCGATGTCAGGATTGCTGGAAGTCCACTCGAAGACCTCAGTCGCATCGTCGGGGGAGATGGTCGCCGTGAGCTGGAAGGTCTTGGTCCTCGCAAGCTCAAGGGTCTCCTTGTTGAGAGTGATGGAGGTGATAGCATTGACTACCGTTACGTGGCAGCTTGCGAGGAAATTGCCGGCAACGGCGAAAACATCGACCTCGCCGAGGGATTCGCCCTTCACCACGCCGTCTTTGGAGACGCTGGCGATAGAAGTGTCGTCGCTGAGCCATGCGACCGGACCGGCATTCTCAGGAACGACAATCACGTTGAGTGCCATCTGCTCATTGATAGGGACAACCAGTTTGTCCTTGTCAAGGGTGATGGACGTGGCAAGAACTTCCGGATCCGGGTCCTTGACTACAGTTTTGGTGCACGATGCAAACGCCATCGCGCACAAGACTGCGAGAAGCAAAATTCTCTTCATAGTACTTGATTTTGAAGACATAAATATACACCACTTCTACAAAAGTAAGAAAAAATCCCAAGATTGTTCTTCTTTCCGGAATTTTTTATCCCAGCATTTTCATCAGAAGTTTTTCCGGAATTTCCCTGCCGCAGGCGGCCCGGACCGTTTCCTTCAGGAAGTCCAGCGATTCGGCGGGGGAGAGGGAAGACCGCATGGAGCGGGGGACGTAGCCCGGGAAGGGGAAGTCCTCGTCCTCGAAAAGCGCCTCCGGGCTGCAGAAGGAGCAGCGCTGCCAGCCGTTGTAGGTGAGCGCCGGGCCGCGATAGACGCGTTCGATGTCGCCCGTGACGATGCGCGTCTGCATCTGGAGTTTCGAAAGAAGGGCGTCGGCGGCGGATTTTTTTACTCCCAGCAGTTGGCGTACCTCTGGTACCGAGACGGAGCCGTGCTCCGCGAGGTAGTCCAGCACGGTCTGCTGGTCGCCGGTGGGGGAGTATTTCGGCAGCGAGCGGCGCCAGTTGATGAGTTCGCGGTAGACGTCCGCCCGCGCGAACGAGGCTTTGCCGCCCCAGAGAAATTTGCCGTAGGCGATGTCGCCGCTGCGCACGCATTCGATTTTCCAGTCCCACGGGCCGAGGTTCTCATCCGTGAACCAGAGGTCCCGCGGAGTGTGCTCTTCAACGGAATAGCCGGCTATAGGGTTCGAGAAGAACGGCACTATCCCCAGCTCGCGTATGAGCGCGAGCATGCTTTCCCAGCCGGTCACTTCCGGCCGGAGTACGCTGTCATCTGTGCGGATAAAACCCATTTTTCTTCGTAAATCTTTGCAAATGTAGGTCGAAAGCCTTGTTTTTCCAAGATTAACTTGTAAATTTGCCCCTCAAAGCGCGAAACTGTTAAACTCTTAATAACAACTATTATGAAAAAGGTATTTGTCACCCTTTCCGTCATCGCTATGATGGCCGCCGCCGTTGCTTGCGGCAACAAGAACAAGAACGCCGAGGAAGAAGCCGCTGCCGAGCCCGCAGTCGAGGCTGCCGCCCCCGCCGCTGCTGCTGAGGAGCAGAAGCCCGCTACCATCAAGGAAGCCGCCGAGGCTGCCGGAGAGCAGATCAAGGACGCTGCTACCGAGAAGGCTATCGAAGGCATCGGCAACGCTGCCAACGCCGCCGCTGACGCCATCAAGAAATAATTCCTGACGGATAAGCAAAAAGGCCGGCCCCTTTCGGGAGCCGGCCTTTTTTTTGTCGCCTTTGGGCGGGGCCTACTTCGCGTTGGGATCCCACACGGGGTGGATGAGGCAGGAGAAGTCGTCATTTAAGGCCACGCCTTCTGCGCCTTCTTCGGTGATGCGCATGCCGAAGTGGCCGAGGCCACCTGCCTCGGATGTGCTCCAGTAGTAGGCCTCATCCGCGTTCTGCTGGCCGCTGTTCGGGATAAGGTATCCGTGGCGGAGGAATTTTACCGATTCTGTCTCGTAGCCGGGCTTTATGCCGCGGGCCAGGAAGCATTTGTAGGTGTTGTCGACGCCATCTTTGCAGGCCTCCCAGTTACAGGCTTCATACAGTTCGGTCCATTCAGTGAGGGTCGGCATACGCCATTTGCCGCCGTAGGTCGCTTTGACTACGTCGCCCGTGGGGAACTTGTAATAGCTCCCGGGGTAGTAGACCCGGTCTCCATTATCTTTAGTGTAAACGTTGTTGAACATGTCTATGTTGGGGTCGAAGCCGGGCTCGTGGGTGATTGAGTGCATGTCGAACCTCCCCCAATAGACGCTCAGGCCAAAGTCCACCGCGGACATCGGGACAAAGTGGTAGGTCATTTTAAGGCCGCTGGTGATGGCCTTAAGCCCGTAATAGCCGTACGGATGAGAAATCTCCCACCATTCCATCCTGGCAATCCCGTTGCCTATTCTGAATATATAGACCTCTCCTCCTTCTGTTGTCGTGATCTTCCACACGTCTCCGTCGACCATGGTTGATGTGGTCTTCTCGAAGGATTCGATGTGGTAAATCTCCAGGTCGCTGTAGAACAGCTCGTCAAGTTCGAGAGAGGAAGGCACGATCCTCTTCTCGATGAACTCGTCTTCGGTGATGGAAAGGACGTAGCAGGGCTCTTCCTCACCCGTGATGGTCTCCGACCACAGTCCCAGGATCGCCGCATACTCCGGCGGATCCTCCGGCGGATTCACAGGCCCTACGGGCCCATCCGGCCCTTCGGGCGCCTCTGTGCCCTGCTGGACGTTGTCTTTCTTACAGGAAACTCCCGCGAGCAGCACCGCTGCGATGGAGAGAGCAAACAGAAATTTCTTCATAGATGCGTTCATTTTTACAAAAATAAACATAATCGGAAAAAAATGAACTCAAAAATTTGGAAACCCGAAAAAAAACTCTACCTTTGCATTCCCAAACCACCACGGTGCTGTAGCTCAGATGGTAGAGCAATGGACTGAAAATCCATGTGTCGGCAGTTCGATTCTTCCCAGCACCACCAGAACCCGCTCAGACAGAGCGGGTTTTCTTTTTTTTTTGTCCACACTTATGTTCACACTCCTGCCTGAATCTCCTGTCTTTACGTTCGGAATGTGTGGTTCTAAAGAGAGTCTATCTTCTGAATGATTTTGTCAGGAAGGACATCCAGGCCGTAATAGAGATGAGACTCGTGGTAGCCCAGGAAGCGGATGTATTTGATGACACGGTCATAATTATTACGAACCATGATTGTGCTCTTAGACCCTGTCTTATCAAAGCAAATGGCTTCGTGGTGAGCTATGCGGTTACGAAAATCCTTTATGCCTTGGAGTTCATTGTAAATCGCTCTTTGTCCAAGACCTCTTTGTTTTGCGGGAAATATCTGAAGCAGTGTGCCTCCTCCACGTCTAAACGGGACTTTAGTAAAAAGATAAGTCCAAAATCCAAGTGAGACTGACGAGACAACACGGTCATTGCTATATCGGCCTTTAGCCGTGAGATCTCTAATAATTTTAATGACGGAGGAATATTGGGGGTGAGATTCCAACAATTTGCCTGGATGAAGTTGATCCCTTATCCAGTCCTGGTTGGCAAAATAGGCACTGAAATGTTTGTTTATAGCGTTACGAAGGACAATCTCAAAGATATTTAGAATGCCGTAACACTTCTGACATAGTTTAATGTTGTAACGATAGAATGTAAGCGCAGCCATCATATCACCACCGCATGCATTTAGATATTTGTTGAGCCTGGCGGGGGAGAAGGCTCTTTCATAATCCGGATACTTCATCGTTAGAAATCAGTGAATATTATTGCATGTTCAAGAATATTTTATAATTTTGCAGTGGAATCCCCGTGCGTCCCTGAGCAATCAAACGCGCGGGTTTAGTCTTTTATAGAGAGTGGATATTATTTTTTATCCATTCCAATTCTTCCGGCGAAAGGCGGGCGTTCAATATAGTCTGGAGGACCTGCTTCGCGCGTCCCCATTTATTTGAGCGAATAGGCTTCGGTAGGGTCCCTTCTTCGGCAAAAACCATAAGGTCGGGCTCTGTAGGCCAGTTGGTGACTGTCCCCTTGGAGTCGATGCAAAATTCCACATAATCTCCAAAGCCAGTCTGCTTTGGAGGAATAATGTCATTCGGTACATGTCCTATTATCTGCAGAAGCGGTTTGCCATCTCCGTTCTGGAGTTCGTATGTCCCCAAATTTTGAACTTTTGCCCAAATCCGCAGGCCGGATTCGTAGTGCCAGCCTTTAATTTTATTGTCTTTGAGGTTTATGGTAAAATCAAATTGACGGTTTTCTTCATCATACAACGGTATTTCGCAGGCGTCATCCATTCCCAGGTTCTCATCGCAATCATTGATGATTGTAAACAGGTCATCCTTCCTGTCATAAGGAAGCACGATTCGCAAAAAGGCGGAATCAGCAACATAGTCGGAGAAAAAAGTACACCCTTCGAAATCGTGCTCTTCCGGATACGAGACCAATAATTCAAACGGTACACCGAGTACTCTTGCCGCTTTTCTTATGACGAGAATGTTTTTCGTCTTGAAAAGGGTATTGATATTTTGTTTTCGGATGCCCATCCTCAGTGCAAATTCTGTCTTGGTTATACCGAGCCGTTTAATTAGTTCTGGCCCATTGGCCTCAAAATATGTCTTGTCGCCACTCATAAAAATTTTATTTGCACAAATGTAATAAAAAAACATTACAAACAAAAATAAAATAAAATTTTATTACAATTGGGCTCCATGCAGGAGAAGGAATGTTCGGCAAATGTTTGTAACTTTGCGGGGCTAAAAGAGAAAACTTTATGACAATCTGGATAGTGCTGCCGATACTAGTGCTGCTGATGTTCGACCTCGGGCTGACGCTGAGGTTCGAGGATTTCGGGAAGGTGTTTCTGAAGCCGTGGCCTATTGTCGTGGCCTTGTTCGGGCAGTTGGTGCTGCTGCCGCTGATTGCGCTGGGGCTGGCGTGGGCGTTCAGGCTGCCGCCGGTGTTCTTTATCGGCCTGATCCTGATAGCATGCTGCCCGGGCGGCAGTTCCTCGAACGTGTTCTCGAAACTCGCCGGGGGAGACGTCGCGCTGTCGGTGACGCTGACGGCGCTGAGCAGCGTCATAACGCTGTTTACCATACCGCTGATAATGAGTGCGGTCACGGGGATTGTCGGCGAGAGCGTCGGGATCAGCCTGCCGGTGGGCAATCTCATCAAGCAGAACCTGCTGCTGATGCTGCTGCCGGTGCTTCTCGGCATCGGTTTCCACTACGCCTGGCCCAACGCGGCCCGTAGCACCGACAGGGTGCTCGGCAAGCTGGCGTTCCCGCTTCTGCTGACGCTCATTACAGTATTTTATATACAGCACCACAGGACCATCCTCGAAAATATCGGCCTGCTGGGCCTCTGCGTGACGGCGCTTATCCTTGTTGCCATAGGATGCTCGGCGCTGCTGTCGCGGCTGGTCCGTACGGACGCCCGTGCGCGCAGGACGGTCGTCATCGAGGTAGGGATGCAGAACGCTGCGCAGGCGATTGCTATCGCCTCGAGCCCCATCATTTTCGCAAACAGCGAAATGGCCATCCCGGCGATCATCTATTCGCTGATGATGAACATCGTGCTCCTCATCTACGTGGGTGCTGTGAGAATACGGAAAAAGTGATTTGGAGATGAAAAACCTTGTGTTCGATTTCGGGGGAGTGCTGGTGGACTGGAACCCCCACCGCCTGTTCGACGGCTACTTCGGCAGCCGTGAGAAAGCCGACTGGTTCCTCGAAAATATCTGCACCCAGCAGTGGAATTCGCAGACGGATGCCGGAAAGCCCATCAGGGAAGTCGTCGCGGAGCTGTCGGCCCTGCACCCGGAGTACGCCCGTGAGATAGATATCTACTATTCGCGCTGGATAGAGATGATGGGCGGCGAGATCGAAGGGATGTACGGGCTTCTGCAGGAGTACAAGGCTGCGGGATACCACCTCTACGGCCTCACCAACTGGTCGGCCGAGACCTTCTGTCAGGTGCGTGACATCTACCCTATATTTAAGCTCCTCGACGGGATGGTCGTTTCCGGCGAAGAGCATTGCATCAAGCCGGATCCGCGGATCTTCCGCATCCTCTTCGACCGCTACGGCCTCAGGCCCGCCGACTGCATCTTCATCGACGACCTCCAGCCCAACATCGACGGCGCCCTCGCTGTCGGCATGGACGCCCTCCTCTTCACCGGCGCCCGCACCCTCAGGCCCCGCCTCGACGCCCTGCTTGGCCGCTGAGCGCCGTTCGTGAAATTCCCCCTGGCTGGTGGCTTGGGCGCACCGTTCGTGAAATTCGCCTGGCTGGTGGCTTGGGCGCACCGTTCGTGAAATTCACCTGACACACTGATGTGCCACCGGAAGCGCACAAGGCCTGTTGCTGTGGCAGGTGAGCCAAAATTGCCTTGCCTGACACGCCCACCCGCCACTGGTGCGCTGAAACGCCCTTTCCCGTGTCAGGTGATTTTCACGAACGAGCGCCGACCTTCCCCGTGTCAGGTGATTTGCACGAACGGCGGGGCCATTGGGTCAGTGCTGGCGATTTCTTCGTTGGCCCTCAGGATTCACGCATTTTCTCCGGCGTGGGAGTGGGGCGCTGGTGATTCTTTATTATATTTGCGAGGTAAATACAAATTTATTTATGAGCACTACCATTAACCGCCTTGCCCCGAGGAATATAACCGAGCTTGCGGAGGGGGAGGTGTTTGTGTTCGGGAGCAATTTGCAGGGGATGCATGCGGGAGGGGCGGCGAGGTTTGCCTACGAGAGGTTCGGGGCGGAGTGGGGGAACGGAGTTGGGCCGCAGGGGCGGTGCTACGCCATCCCCACGATGCACGGGCCCGTGGCCGCCATCAAGCCGTATGTCGATGATTTCATCGAATACGCAGGGCAGCACCCGGCGAGCCGCTTCCTGCTCACCAGGATCGGCTGCGGCATCGCCGGTTTCACGGACGAAGAGATGGCGCCGCTGTTCCGCCCGGCCCTGGAGCTGCCGAACGTCTATTTCCCGGAGGAGTGGCTCCGGTGCCTCACCGGTTAGCCCCCAGCCACGCCAGCAGCTCCCGAACCGTTGAAGCGGTTGCGGGGCGATGCCGGTCTGCGGCAGGACCGGCGCTGGTCGCGGCGGTGCGCTCGCATACCGCGGCTTGGCGCGGGGAATCCGCGGCGAGGCGGTCGCGGAGGGCGGTGGCGCGGACCGCCCAGCCGGAGACGGACTCGAAGCCTCTCCAGCCGCAGGCGCAGTTGCCTTCGAGGATTACGTGGCCGCTGAGAGGGGAGCCGGTGTAGCGGAAGGGGAGTACGGGCCTTCCGCAGCCGGGGCAGGCGTAGCGGAACAGCTCCGGATGCTCCAGGGAGCACCGTACGAAGGATCCGAGCCACACGGGATCCGGGGCCATCTCCATCGCCCAGCCGCAGCTGTAGTACATCTCCAGCCAAAGTGGGATAAAGTAGAACCTGTCAATGTCCTTCCAGTCATCGAACCGGGCGTAGATCAAGCCGCAGTTGCGGTAGAACAGTTTTGTGTCGGACAACTGCCCGGCGGAGGGACGCGGCGCGCCCTTCCTGAGAAAATCGTACTTTTTCATAGTACCATGCTTTTTTTGATTGAACAATCCGCATCGCTTTGCCACCGTGGCTTCTGGCTGCTCGGTTGGCGGCCCATCAAAGGGCGCTCTTGATGCACTTTGCAAATATACGAAAAGTTTGCAATTTAAAGGTATTACGATTATTTTTGTCAAGATAAACCCGTTTCTATGAAAATTAAATTTATGAAAATTAAATTACTCTTAATCCTTCTCGCGTCGGCGTCCCTTATCGCCGTCTCCTGCGACAAGGACAAATCCGCCGTCAAATACGGCGATCAGATGTTTCTGCTGGAATATGAAATGGAGCACGTGAAAGGCGCTCTGAAGTCTGCCGGGTATTTCTACGATGAAGAAGATAAAGGCTACAATATCGTCTTTCTTTCCGAAAATAAAGCCCCGGATCACCCAATCGAGGTTGAGCCGAAAGGCCCCTGGTTCACCATCGACCTTCCGGAAGATAAAACAAACGGTACCTATGACCTGAAAGAGTCTCTCGATTCTGAAGAATGGGCGTTTTACTCTTATGCCGACGGCGGTTACTACTTTGATAACGGGAGGTTCAAAGATGGAACCATAAAGATTGCCCTGAATAGAGATGCGGGTACCATTGACTTTAAGATGGACGCAACATACAACGACAATACCCGTATATCCGTCAGATACAAAGGCAAGATTGCTAAATCCGATGATTATATTAAAAATTGGTAATGAAGCTATGAAAAAGATACTAAATACTGTTGTAGGGCTTTCCGTCCTCGTTTTCTGCCTTTTGGCAAGCGTGTCCTGCAATAAGATGAAAATTATTAGCGGGTCCACGTCTTTCAATATCAAGTCCGCCGGATATTATTATAATGAAGTCGATGATGGATATGATTTCGTTTTTGTGGACGAGTCGGATGT
Organism: uncultured Bacteroidia bacterium; assembly: GCA_902791945.1. Taxonomy (GTDB): domain Bacteria; phylum Bacteroidota; class Bacteroidia; order Bacteroidales; family UBA932; genus Cryptobacteroides. Next base: position 7,589 of record CADAXR010000035.1, on the reverse strand, counting down.
TGATTTTAATTCCATCGAAAATCTTCCCGATAATTATCTGATCGTCGACCTTCCAAAGACTTCTCTTGGGACCCACGATATTACGGAGCCTTTGAGTAGCGAATCCTGGAGCTTCTATTTATGTATGCCCGGTTATTTTTTAAATTGCTATGATTTCGAATCAGGAAGCATTACGATGGAGCTTGATGAGGAGGCGGGGACCGTCGTATTTAAAATAGACGGCATTGTTAAAGAAGAAGGAAGCCGTATCCGCGCCAATTACACAGGCCCTGTGCAGAAAGCATCCCATTACCTCAATCCACATATATTTTAATCCCTACTATCCCATATGGTAGCAGGGTAGTGAACAGATTGAGACCCTGCCTGCGAATACTGCTTGTCGCACTGCTGACTATGCTTCCTGCTCCGGCTTTGCCGGGGCAGGAAGTGCTTCGTTCATCGAAGGTGGTGTCGAGGGCTAACCGGCGGTTTATGCCGGCAATCGGCCTTCCGGTGAGAAAGGACGGACAGATAGACCGGATCGTCCGCTACAGGGAGTGGCGCTGGGAGGGGGCCGACTCGGTCCGTGCCGCCGCGCCGCGGTGGATGATGCTGGCCGTGCACCCGGAGGGGAAAGCGGTCCACGCGGACGGCACCCCGGCTGATGCAGCGCATCAGGGGAGCCTGGCGCTGCCGGCGAAGCTGGCCCCTTTCATGGAGCTCTGCCGGCAGTGGGCGGGGGAGAGCCCGAAGGGGCCGGCAGACGTTGTCTGCGGCCCGCTGAAGGCCGGCTGGTACCTTGCCGTGTGCAAGAAAACGCGCAGCAGCCTGGGCTGGAAGTCGATTGCGTTCATCGTGCCGCCGGAAGGCGCCGATCCTCTCCGCAGCCTCTACGACTACAGCCGCAGCGTCAATTACCTCGAGAGCCGCATCGGCTACAACCTGTTCCCGCGCCTGCCGGGCTACCTGCAGGAGATTATCGAAGAAATGACGGCAACCGAGCTCCTGTGTCCTTACCAGGAATTCGACCCGGGCCTCGAAGAAGGCCCGGACCGTGAGGTAAATTACGACATGGAACTCGACTACATTGAGAGAGACTAATGCCGTGGAGTGTAACCCGCTGATAATCAGGCGGGGCGCTATTCTTCTTCGTCGTCCCAGGAGGAGACTTTGTGGAACTCGATGGTCTCGCCTTCGGCGGTGATGTAGAGTTTGGTCTTGTCGGGGGAGAGGGTCGCGGTCTGGCTTATCGGGAACATTTCCTCAGGCGGAGGGGTCGTATCCTCATCATAAGCTAAGACTTTCTCCATAGTGAGGGTGATGGTCTTCTTGCTAATCGACCATTTGCCGCCGAGGGTGATGTCGCTGTGGGTCATGGGTTGGGGGTAGACCCTGTTGGCGGCCTCTGTGTGGATGAAGGCATCGTGATTCGCATCCATCTGGAGGTAGATGTCGCTGCGGGCATAATAATCGTCTTCGTCATAGATTACGGTCGCACGCCACTTGGTGTCGGCGAGGTCCGAGTCTTTGACCTTCTCGCACCCTGTAAGTCCCAGTGCAAGAGCCGCGAACACCGCGGCGAAGAAAGAAATTTTGAAGAGATTTTTCATAGTACTCCTTAATGTGTCTTGGACAAATATAGCAAATATTTCAGAAACAGGTCATATCATAAGCCGGATGCGCCCTTCGGATTTCACGAACATCTCCGGGTGCGCCATCACCACGGCATACACCTGCTTCCCCGTCACCGCCTCCCCGTCCTTCCGTACGTGCAGCCTGCGCGCGTTAATCTCGCGCGCAATCTGCTCCGTCTTCATCCCATACCCCGATGAGGCGAGGAGATAGACTATGGCTTCGGGAAGTGTCATAAGTTTATTTTTAATATTACGTTAGCTCAGGGGGAATAATAAACTGATTAACTGATGTTCTGGAATGAATTTGTAATAACCGCCCCGAATAGCCCAATCTTTGGTTATTTGATAACAAGGTCTCGAAATTTTGTTTAACATCGTTAGCTGCTGTGTCTTGAATATATACAGTTTTAAGTTCGTCCATATTTTGGATTATCTTTCTGTCTACGGCTCTGTTTACAAATGGAAATGAATATCCAATTACGACAAGGACCTTGGCATCTTTGACCAAAGGAAGTACACCTTCAACAAATCTATCGTCTTTCTCCCAGGCAAATGAGATGTTGCTTTTCCAAGTCCGGAAACGATCTTCATACCATTTCTCAATGCGGACAGGGTTGTATATGCTAGGATCGATTAGCTGATTCCCTTGAATAATCGAAAACATGGCAGTCCCATTCAGTTTCACACAGTTGAAACGTGATTTGTCTATGAACGAGCCAAAACCTTTACAGGTGATGCCTTGTTTCTGCCAGATGTGAAGGATATCGGTTGTAATAGGAGAGAAATCCTGCAGCACATACTCCATTTGGTAATCGTAATTCCATGATAGGACAGAAATGTTGTTAGGAAGACTACCATCATTTTGAATGATGGATGCAATAAACCCATCATACCTTAGGTCTCTTTTTTGGTGGCTTTGGATAAGAACAAAAAAAGACGAAAGAGCCTTCTTCAGACGGTCAAGTTCTCTACAATTTCCAGTGATTGTAAGTTTTTTAGCATAGGTATCTATTGTTGGATATGTTTGACATAATTCTTTCAGCCATAGTAGTTCTTTATAAAGGTATGGATATTCAGTTATCTCCTCAAGACTATCATATAGCCCCAATGGTTTTCCAATAGTCTGGAGATACCAGTCTATTGATTGTTCCAGTTGACTTACTATTGGTAGGCCTCTTATAATGTGTCCTGGCAGATCCTCGCCTTTCTGATTTTTTTCTCGTACGCCGTAACTTGCACCTGCGCCTAAAAGATACACTACATGATTCATATTAAATTGCGCTAACTCAGTTATCCAAATAATACTAAATTCTGCCTAACATAAAGGACGACGATTTTTTTTCAATTTCCGCCTTCAGGGCGGCTTCCCGCTCTTCTCTGGCCTTCCGCTCCTGCAGGTATGCAATGCGGGAAGCTTTTCTTTCTTCCCGCTCATGTCGTTTCCGTTCACCGTTGAGGCGGATTTCGGCCTCAACGCGGATTATGGTTTCATCAATGACGGCTTTCTTCAGTTCGCACTCCCATACAATGATTACACACCAGTCTTTTGCCTCCAACTGGCGCCAAACTTCCTGGTCACGCTGTTGATTTCGAGAGATCTTGGCCTCCCAGAATTCCGTGTTGGTCTTTGGAATTGAGGCATTCTTACAGTTCTTGTGACCATGCCAAAAGCAGCCGTGGATGAAGATGACCGTCCGGTACTTTGGAAGGACGATATCAGGAGAACCGGGGAGGGACGTGATGTTCACACGGTAACGAAATCCGTTTTTCCAAAGAGCCTTACGAAGCAAAATCTCGGGCTTTGTGTCTTTTGACCTCACCCGAGACATACATCTGTGCCTTTGATCAGCTGTAAGAACGTCAGCCATTTAGCCGCTATTTAAAGCGAATTTGAAGACAAAGTTTCAGGTACGCATGGCCATCTTCGCCTCTGTAAATGGAGCCGTAATGGTAACGTGAGCGGCTTGGATTGTCAAAGTTCGTGTTCTTGAGAAGGTAATCTTCCAGCTGATTTCTGTCGTAGAAGTGGTAACAAACGATATCGCCGTCTTTTTTTACCACAAGATATCCTCCATTAGCTTCATATTTTCCATCCCATTCTTTGGCTGGAGTCATACCTAGAGCGACATTCACCAGAAGGTTTTTGAACTTAATTCTGTAGATATTATCTATGTCACGTACCTTATATCCCAGAGGATTTGCTTTGGCGATAATTGCGATCGAATCATCAACTCCGTTGATTCCAAAGGTATAGTGGTTCGCCAGAGCCTGGGCTATTATGTGAGGCATAAAGCTGTCAACTACCATAAGGTTGTTTTCAAATGTTGCATGGTCGGTTGCAAAGTAATCAAGTTTGTAGCCGGTCAACATCATCTCTTTAAGGCGCTCGCCTTCCGATTCGATTGCATTGATACGCGCTATATCTTTATCAGTTATGGGAGTATCCCCAACGACCCTGTAGGTGAACAATGTCGCATCACTAGGGTTGAGAAGAGTAGAACTAGACCCTAGTTGGGATTTGATGCTGAATCCGAGTACGGGTTTGGTTCCGGTACGCAAATCATGAACAACAAGCTTGATATCGGTTTTGTCTGAAGATTTCGCTTTGAGCGTGTAACACATGACGCTATGCATAAAATCTTCAATTGATTTTAGTGAGAATGCTCGTCCCTTAGCAGCCTTGATTTGGTCTAGCAATTCCAAAGCTTTCTTTGCGAAACTTTCCATAGGAACACGCATAACTTCTTTATCGTCTGCATGCACGACGACAACTTTCGTCTTAGTCTCGGGGGCATATTTCATGCGCATCTCTTCCTGACGAATAACGCTGATGATTGGATAGAACAGGGTGGATATCTTGTTCATATCAGCGTCTCCTGCATAGACGACCCCTTCACCTAAGAGCTTGAATAGAGTGTATATCTCACTCCATTCGCCTTTGTTGCCAGTTAACATAGATTAAATGATTTGTTTAACGACCTGACCAGAAACAACATCCACCTTTTGGGATTCAGTGAAGGTTTTAAGCTTTAGCCTAGCTACCAAGTTGTCGAATTCATCTCTGCCACGTTATCAGCTTCGTTCTTCTCGAGGGTAAGTAAGAAGCATTGTGCCTTGCGGTGAACGTATTTCAAGGCTACGGCTTCCAGGTCTGCTTGCTTGTAACGTTCTCTTAAACTAGTCTTAATGGAAAGGCAAACAGGCTCACTTTCAGCATATAATAGCACATCAAAATCAACGTTGGGGACAAATGCGGCTTTTGCTTGAATGTAGTATGGAAGAATTCCCTCCCTGTATAAGAGCGTTTCTATGATGAGTTCAAAAATCTTCCCGTTTACTGAGGCGTTCTTGTTGCTGCAGGCTTGATATGCGTCCCAATACTTTTGAACATATTCATGGGGAACGCTATATTCGATCGTTCGAAAATCCCCTCCTAGGAGGCTCGTGAATTTTTGTTCTACAACCCCCTTTGATCGGATTAGTCCGATCTGTCTGATAATGCTTTTGTTCGAACTTCTCATAGAGTATTATGGGACTTGAGTACCTTCATGATTTGTTTGGCTGTAGCTTGGATTGCGGGCACAGCAACGCTGTTGCCAAATTGTTTATAGGCGGAAGCATCGGCCACGACAATCCTAAAGTTGTCAGGATATCCCTGGAGCCTTGCCCACTCGCGAGGTGTCATGCGGCGGACTCCTTCCGTATTGACGGTGCCTTTAATATGAGTCGTAGGCGTCAGGTCTTTCTGCCTTTTATCAATAACAAGATTTCTTTCGCGCCCCATTCCACCTACGACAATGGCGTTTGCCACTCCGTTGTCAGGGATAATCTCGTATCCAAATCCATTGCCTTTCGCTGCATGTCGAGCTTTGTGATTCTCCAAAGTGGTCAAGTATTGAGTTGAGAGGTAATATTTCGCTTGGACAGGTTTCTCCTCCCTTACATCAATCCAATGCTTTGTGACCTCCTTTTGTTCGGGGTAAGTGAAATCTCCCTTTGTTATCCCAAGATCTTTCCTGAATCCAACGATATATATACGCTCGCGGTGTTGAGGTACGCCGAAAAACATGGCATTTACAATTTTGGGGTCAGGAACCACGTAGCCCACTTCGTCTAAAGTATTAAGAATTACTTTTAACGTTTTTCCACCGTCATGGATCGCCAACCCTTTCACGTTTTCAAGAAATATGGCCTTGGGTTGTCTTCTTCGGAGAATTTCGGCGACATCGAAGAAAAGCGTTCCACGGGTTTCAGCAAACCCCAGGCGCTTGCCGGCAAGGGAGAATGCTTGGCAAGGGAAACCGGCACAAAGAACATCAAAACCTTCAGGGATGAAATTTTTAGTGGATTCTTTTGTTATATCGCCAAATGGTACTTCGCCATAATTGGCATAGTATGTTCGCTGGGCTTGCTCGTCCCATTCGGAAGAGAAGACACATTCACCTCCGAGGTTTTGCATTGCAATACGGAAACCACCAATACCGGCAAACAAATCAATAAAGGTGAACTTAGGTTTCTTTATTGGTTGGAACGGAACTTCTTCGATTTCGGCGAACAAAGACGGACCATATGATACACATGGTTCGTTTATGAAACCATCCTTGCGTTTTACAGTACGCCCGTGCAGCGCCTGGGACCATTCATTCTTGATAATCTCTCCGAAGGTGCTAAAGGGTTTGGAGAATTCTTTATGGCCCTGTAGTTTGAGATAGTGAGTAAGAATGGCCGCTTGTTCCATGAAGGAAAATCTTTGACCGTCAAAAGAAACAATATCCGTTGCCTGCGTTTCCTCCAGGTTTTTTCTGTACGAGTCTAGGATATCAAATGTGTTCATAACATTCGTTTGTTTATTGATGACAAATTTACTGAAAATTACTCACTTTTGAAAAATTTTCTGAAGACACTATTCTTTCGCCATAGATTTAGGAATATTGGCTAAAACTGACGCTGTCGTGCTCGACTATACTCCATTTTAAAAAACATCAGACTATCTTTCATTATCTGTTATAATTGAACGCATTAATCAGGCTAAAAAATAATCTATGAACAAGTCTGAGGAGTACAGTGAGAAAAAGTTGTATCTTGGCATACCTGAAGAAAGACCGTATTTTGTTTTAGCCAACTGTCCAGTTTAATTATGGGTTATTCTTCTTTCAATTCTCCTCGCTTATACATCGCAATCAGCGAATTCACAAGACATGCGTGCATGTTCGTCAAGAAACGGTCAACAGCCAGGAGTGTGTCGAAGAGCTTCATGGAAGATTCCATAACTCTACTTTCGACGACTTCTTCCTGACGGGATTGATATAATCCCTCCGCAATAATATGTGTTTCAAGATTCCGTTCATCATTCCACCAGGAAGATGATTGGGCGTGCTTTTCAAGAAGTTCGGTTAACTCTATATACTGTTTGTTTATTATATCGGGAAAGTCCTTCAAAAGTGGAGAAAGTCGCACCCATTCGGAATTGTGACGGTTTTTATCGTTGAAGCCGTATAGTTTCTTAAAACCTTCATTGAGGATTACCATTAACTTGCCTCTGAAGAATCGCTTATCGTAGTCGTTAGACGTCTGGATGAAGTATTTGCTGGTCACCAAACTATCTACTGCGGTTATAAGGACGAACAGCATTACAGACACAACGGTTCGGTCGATTTCGTGATATCTGTCATGTTTGTCCTTTTCATCTTCGAGGATGGAGTCTACGAGAGTAAAGCCACTGGAAAAATCCGCAATGGTTTCATCAATAATTCTTACTAATAGTTGTCGTTCGGTTTGAGTGAGATTTTTGTCCTGGAAATGTATGTTCTGGAAATGCTGAGCATACCTGTAGTCTCGGATAGGCCAGTATTGGAGATTGTTTAAATCTTCGTTCATGTTGATTATTTTAATAGATACACAAACCTTAGATTTGCAACGTAGTTTTCTGCAATCAGGTTTGTATGTCAAAAATAGTAAATTTATGCCGATAAAGAA
>CADAXR010000034.1 GCA_902791945.1 uncultured Bacteroidia bacterium | reverse complement strand
TGGTTCACCTACTGTTACTTCCTCGCCCGCAAAGTGTTCGACAAGAGGCTTGCCGTCTCCTTCGGAGGCGCCCCCGTTTACAGGGGTTTTGTCGCATCCTATGACACCTAGTGCCAGGATGCAGCTGATAGTCAGCAGTGCGTTTCTTTTCATAGAGCTTGATTTTCCCCGGCCGCGCCGGTTCCGGATGCGAAGATACGAATTCTTCTGCGGAAAAATCTTGGATCGAAAATTTCTCGGGCTTTTTTTGTAAAAATCAACTTTTAGGTTGATTATTCGTAATGATTTACTATCTTTGTCAAAAAGATTGTGATATGAGGTTTGAAAGAATTCTGGAGGATGGACGATTATGGGCTGTGATGTATGATGAAGAAGGTGTAAATGTCTTGGAGAAGGTATTTGCGCAATGGAATGATTATGAGTGGTTAAGAACGTTTTTTACGTTGCACGCAGAGGATCTTGCCTCATATTTCCATATCACAGATATCGATCAGGCAATTTTTGACACAGTTGACGATGCTAATGATCTGGAATGTCTGATTCTGGATATTAATCCGGAAGCCAATTTGGACGAATTGTTTAGACCATTAGAGAACACTAGACTATCTGAGGTTATATTAGGAAGGGAAAAGGGCAAGGGACGGTATGGCAGTCACGCGTCCTGGCTTCGTTTATATGCAATAAGGCTTGAGTCCGGCCGTTATATCATAACAGGAGGCGCTATAAAATTGACCGCCACTATGCGGGAAAGAGAGCACACACTGGCCGAACTGACTAGACTCAATAAGGTTAGGGACTATTTAGTTTCCCTTGGAATATATGATTATAGTGGATTCGAAGACTACAATGAAGAAAACATTTGACAAGGATCTTTCCATGCTGGGAAGCCTTGAGGTAAAAACAGGATGGCGGGAGAAGGCGCAGTGGCGAAGAGAAAACCGTCGCTGGTTGCGCTATTCCGGATATATCGCATTGAAGGTGCAGGGGCGGTTGGAGGAGTTGTCTCTCAGCCAGAAAGAGCTGGCTGAAAGGTTGTCGTGTTCTCCTCAATATGTTTCCAAACTCCTCAAGGGGTCTGAGAACTTGACCCTGGACACCATCTCCAAGCTTGAAGAATGCCTTGGCCTCGACCTGGTCCATAGCGCTTTAACTCTCGTTTCAGGCTACAATCCCAAGGATCCGGCAATCCACATTGCTGCAGAACCGGAGTCGCCCCGATATGGGGAGAAACGGGTTGACAATCCATAGCCCATGGCACTTTTATGTTTAAGATGCCGAGCCGGATTCGATGCCAGTTATGTTTGAAGACGTGCGCTGGGAAACGGTTAAAGAAACTATACGTAAGGCAGTTTCGGAACTTTAATCGAAATTTATTGTAAAATTGCAGTAAATTCCGACTGCCGCTACATGGTGCATGGCGCCTTGACTCTCGTTAAATTCTATTAATTTCGCGACTATTCTCCACAAATTCATAGAAAAAATTTAGAGTATGGTAAAGAAATTTCAAAGTTTTTGCCGGTTTGTCAGTCTCAATTGAAGGATTAAGATGCTCTGGAACGCGAAATCTTCTAAAACGTTAATTAAGTCGTCTTAAATCGGACGCTTATTCCTGCGTGGGATAATCTTTTTTGCTAATATAGGGAAAGACGGATATATGTCCCTATACGGGATTCCGGAGACTTCTCTCTCAAAGGCAGGCCAATAATCTTTTCGAATTACAATCCAATGTCCCAGCCCAGAATAGAGGCACACCCATCCCTCAAAACTAAACCAAGGACTAAAACACGGAGTAATGCTGCTCCTATTTCTCTTCCTTTCTTCCAAAAATGCAGGGCCAGTGCGCCAGTCAATCCAACGCTTATATGGAATCAAGCTATTGATACGTTCCGGCGAAATGGAATCATGATAGTCTATTCTATAACCGATGCCATCATCGCCGATTAAAATATCGTGTCCATATGGAGTTATCTTGCAAGCTATAATCGACAGGTCCGGAAGGCTATCAAGCACATCGTTGGTAATCAGGACGATATCGGATAAGGGATTATTTCTTTCCATTTTTTGAAGTATATATATGACTGTTCAAGGTTCTCATTTATTCAAATAGGAATTGTAGATATCTTCAATACCGCTATAATCGATACTCTCCCCTATCTGACGCTTAAGTTCGAGAGATGTATTGATTATCTTCAGCCAGTGGTCACATACCTGGCAAGTGCCGATACATTTTTTGTTCGGAGTAGGGCATTCCTTTTCCAGAAAGGGTATTCCGTTATTTTCACAGAGCCGTTTCCGAATGGTCCTGAACATCTCACATCGTTTTATTCCATCCATCTCCTTTTCGGAGGACTTTACTTGAAAAGATTATTAACCCTATTTGACTCAATCTCTTTATTGCGTGCCTCTGAGATTAATATATCAATATCATTTATAAGTTGCCGAAGTTCATTCGGGGCTAAACGTAATTCAGCCAAAACCAAGCGAGTCGGGTGATAAGAGACAAGAGTAAAACTTAGAATAATTAAACTTCCACGATTGATTTTATATGAATAATTACATTCTATTTCGCTATAGTCCGGTGGACACAAAATATCCGCACAATACATCTTACTGTAAGGAACGCCAAAAGGGAGTTTCTTTCGGAAATCATCTATGCTATTTTCCTTTGCGACATCATCCCACTCCACACATTTATTGTAAATTTTTTTTAGTTCTTCCTTAAATGCACCCACAATTGGGAAATTTACGTCCACACTAAACCAAGAAGGTTTTGACGATGATGAATAACCACTTTTATAAAACAGCTCTAGCAGAAGTTTAAATTCCCCCGAGTTATCCGTGAAGGCACATAGTGAAAAAAAATTACCATCATTCGTTCTATACCCCTTTCCCCCCATTAATAAGCCTAAACTTAGTCTTTTCTCCGCCTCAAAATTTATATCCTGACTGCTAGTAAAATTTTGAGGAGTGTTTGAAGAATGAATGATAAGTTTATTCCCCGTGATCGATATTTTCCCCAATTTTCGAATAGCGGACTGTCCTAGTAATAGAGGTGCAGACGAATTAGGCATAACAATAGCTTCAATATTATTAAGAACCCTACCTCCAATCTCTATTGTTCTTAAGACTATTCGAGTATGGTCGATAATCTTGCCATCGGCAATCCGTGTTTGCCCTCCGCCAATGATGTCGGATTTACTAAGGAATCCGTTTTCCAGCATAATATTAGCAACAGAACTTGATATAGATACGGATGACGCCCCTGTATCAAAAATGAGTTTATATTTTTGTCCATTAATTTTACAGGGTACCTTATAAACCCCGCCGTCATTCTCCATTTCAATAATTACCTGCCCGAATGAAACCATGGGCAGAAAAATAAAAAAAAGAATAAGATACTTAGTTAATCGCATAAGTTATGAGCCTCCAAATTTAAGACTTTAAAGATAGTTATTATTTTAAGAAGAAGGGTTGTTCGCCATTAGAAAAATCACTTCGAAGATTTCAAAATCTCTGAAAAACTATCCTAAACATGGTCTTCAGGATAATTACTCGTCCTGCAACAATGACACCTTTTGTCCTGATTCCACATGGGAAGACCATTATGTGGTTGTCTCCCTGATACTTAACAACGATGCGATTGAACTAGCTGCGGTTAAGGTGCGAAATTAGTTGAGCAAAATCGCATGATTGATTACGAATAACCGTCTGATTTCCAGCTAAATTTATAAATAAAACCGTTCGTCACTCAAACACCGTCTAACAATTTAGCTTTCAATATTTTCAAAGGCCCGTGTATAAATTTCTAGTGGGCACGAATAATATTGTGAGTATACTTTAGCCCCAAAAGTAAGAATTTGATTTGTAAATTTGTGTAATATTTACGCATTTTTCTTGTTTGTGTTGCCATAATAGTCTATCTTTGCGAAGAAATATATGTTCAAGAGAATATGGCAAAAAAGGGTCAATACACCTATGAATACCAGCATCCGGCAGTAACTGCCGACTGCGTTGTCTTCGGCTATGACGGAAAGGAGTTGAAAGTTCTTCTTATCAAACGTGGAGCCGAGAAAGAAGCCAGCACGACTGCATATGTTGGCGAATGGGCCCTGCCTGGAGGGTTCCTGGATGTTGAGAAAGACAAGACGATTGCACATACAGCAGCGAGGGAACTGAAAGAGGAAACAGGTCTCAAGCTATCGGTCAAGGACTTCAAAGAAGTCGGCACCTTCAGCGACATCAAACGAGATCCTCGTGAACGAGTCATCACCATTGCACATTATGCCTTGGTCAAGCTTTCAGAAGTCCAGGCCGACACGGATGCCGATAAGGCCGACTGGTTCAGCTGGGGTGACATCCCTCATTTGGCTTTCGACCACGACAAGATTCTCCGTGTTGCCTTTTCCCGTCTGAAGCAGGACATCCATTTTGAGCCGGTAGGCTTCGATCTGCTTCCCGAGATGTTCACTCTCCCCCAGCTTCAGAACCTGTACGAGTCCATCCTGGAAGTCAAGTTCGACCGTCGGAACTTCGCCAACAAGATGAAACACTTCAAGATTCTTTCAGAGGTGGAAGATGGCACTCCGCGCAAGGGAACCAGGACACCGCTGAAGTATCGCTTCGATAAAGACAACTACGATAGGCTCAAGAGAAATGGTTTCCAGTTGGAGTTCTGATAGTAAGCGATTGCAAGAAACCGCTCACAGCAATGCGGCAGGTTTCTTTGCGGCAATAAGTAATTTATTTATAAAGCATAAGCAAATCATTTATGGCTGGAAAACCTATTGTAAAATCCAATAATTTTGCGTAAAACTATTGCACGGTGCAATAGTAAAATCCTAAATATTAAAAAATTATGGATAATCGTTTAAAGTATGAGTACTTGATGCTTCGTGCATTCGGCCTGTCGCACCGGAAGGAAGTCCGCTTCGCAGATGCCGACTTCTTCGACTTAGAAAGTGAAGTTGCCATCTCTACCGCGATGATGGCGGCCTTCTGCAATCTGCTCAAGGAGGATAAAGCCAATCGCATTTGGCTGGAGGGTGCTATCAGAAAGCTTGAGGCACAGCCGAAAGATATGGGCACAATTTGCCAGGTTCTGACCGAATTGCCGGTAAAATATCAGTAGAAGAATCCTTCCTAGATGAGAGCCTTGAAATCTCTCTTCCAGGAAGGTATTCATGTTGCCGTGTTGGCGACTGTTAGAAGTTCGTATACTTGTAAGACAGCAACTTCCAGAACTCCATCGGCAGGTAGACATTCGGCAAGCTGTAGGCGCGGGCGAAGAGCGGGGCAATTTCCTCGTCCGTGAATCCCGCAATGCCACACCCGATGCGGGGTACAAAGAAGGTTATCTGTGGATGGCTGTCTGCAAACATAATGAATTCATCCACGTAGCGGCCGATGGTGTTCCTGCTCAGTCCCATCGTAGGGATGGCATAGCTCTGCCCCTGCAGACCAACGCCCTGCCCATAGATGGCTCCGAAATGCTCCACGGCAAATCTGGCTGCACCACCATCGTGATGCCCTGCCTCGTTACTGCCGAAGACGAAAATCTGATCAGGCTGAAGTTCGGTGATGTTGGCGGGTGTGACCCTGTTCAATGCCTGCTTCTCGGAGAAGAAGTCCTCTGCATAAGCGATGGCCTCTCCCGTCATCTTGTGCCGGCGGACCTTCTTGTAGTATCCCCGGTTGCTGGAGCGCATCTTGTCAAACATCATCGCCGAACCTTCCACAGAGACCTTGAAATCCATCGTGCTGCGGATACCCAGGCCCGCCGCAGTCTGCTCTGAATCTTGGTTCGCACCGATGTAAGTGAATACCCAACCCTGGGTAGAGAGTGATTCAACCAGCTCCTTAATCATTTCTGCGGTATAGTAGTGCTAGCTGTTCTCAAAGCCGTCAGTAATGACCGTTACCAGCACATGGTCGCCTTCCTTCACCAATTCCTTCAAGGCCGTGATGGAAAGGCCCATTGCGTCGTATAGCGGAGTTCCGCCATAAGGCTGATACTGATCCGGCGTAAGATCCTTGACATTCTCTATCTTCTCCGTGTCGATGATCGTGCGTACAAATGGCCTCCGAGCACCGGTATCAAATGTCACGAAGGAAATCATCTGATGATCGTCAGGATTCTCCTGCTGTGCTGTACGAATAGTCTGTAGCGTTTCGTTGGCGCCGCTAAGAGCCTGTTCGCGGATACTATCCATCGATCCACTCTCATCCAGAATAATAAGGTTGTAAATACGCGTTTCGTCTTCCTCGCGCGTATACTTATCAGAGAATTGGAAGTTGAACTTGTTTTCCTCCTTCGGTTCGTTTTGCGTTTCGGCTCCCTTCTTTTTGAAGCCAAGGTAGTTCATGATATTCATGCTTGTAGATCTATTTTGTTTTATTTGTGTAAATTTTACGCAAATATAATAACGATTTTTTTGTTGCGCAGATCATTTTGAGTGAAATTTACGCATTAGCGAGGATGTGGCAAAAAGGCCCGTTTTTGCCTACGAGCGACGCTTCGGGATATCGACCAGCGGGGCGCGGGCAGCGATGGCGGCGCGGAGGAGGTACATGTGCTTGTAGACCAAGAGAGGCGGGCGGCTGACGGGGTTGGGGAGTGCGGCGGCGAAGACGGTGGCCTCGCCAATAGTCATAAACCTTGCGCTATGGCCGAAGTTCTGTAGGGAGGCCGTTTCGATGCCGTAGAGGAGGCGGCCTGTTCGGGCGACGTTCAAATACACCTCAAGGATGCGCCGTTTCCCCCAAAACCATTCGATGAGGGTGGTGTAGTAGCCCTCGATCCCCTTTCGGAACCAGTTGCGGCCGCCTAAGGTAAAGCAGTTTTTTGCCACCTGCTGTGAGATAGTACTACAGCCTCGGAGGGGAGATCCATCACGCACGTACAGTAGTTTCATTTTCGCTATTTCCTGCGGGTTAAACCCGTTGTGGCGCATGAACTGGCTGTCTTCGGCGGCGATGACGGCGCGGATTGCCGGTTCGGAGATTTTCTCCAGGGGAACCCATTCCTGCTCTATGCTGGTAAACTCGGTAAACATTTGTTTGAGCATTACCGGAGTGATGTTGACGGGTCCGTCCTTCAGCGACTCCACCCATACGAGGCTGATTGCGACGAATGCGGCCGGGACATATATCATCAGCAGCCCGAGGATACGGAGGGCTTTCATTTCATCACCTCCCCTTTGTCGTTGAGGATGACTTCGGAGAAACGGTCGGGCAGGACGCCGCGGAACATGGTCTTGCTTTCGGCGATGATGGTGCTGAAAAGAGGTTCGGTCAGACGCTTGCAGTTGGAATCCATCAGCCCGCAGCGGCCTCCGACACGATAGCTGAAAAAGCCGGTCCTGACGGATTTTCTCAGCGAGGACATTTCCCCCTCGCGGTTTTCATAGTAGATGACTTCTTCATATTCCAGCGGGGATATGCTGTCCAGCACGAATGAATTGATCACCTTCCCGTCGTAGCCGACCTGCAGCCTGACTCCCTCGCGGGAGACTATGGCGAAATCCTTGAATGCAACCACGGACTCATATTCCGGCCTGATAAGCCATGCGCCGGTCTTGTCTATGACGCCGCATTTTCCGAGGGTGTCTGCCACCACGCAGTGACCGTCCTTGAATATGAATTCCGACAGAGGATTGCCGTGATATGGATAATCGAAGCCGATGACGGTGTTTCCCTTGTGGTCGATGAATCCTATCATCCCGTTCTTCTGCACGGCGGCAAGGCCTTCGGAGAATACCCACGCCCTGCGGTACTGGGCAGGAATGGCGATCTCGCCCGTGTACATATTATAATATCCGCGTTTGTCTTCTGAGCAGAAGACCCCCAGCGAATCCCGGCCCGAGGACTGTGTCCAGTCGAGGGAGATATCCGAAAGGGTAATTTTGCCGGTCTCAGTGTTCTTGATTGAGATGTTGCCGTTGTTCTTCCTGACGGCGACAAGGTCGTCGTTGAGCAGAAGGCCTTCGTTGGACACGCGTGTCTCCACGTTCTTTTCTTTCTTGGAACAGCCGGCTACGATGGCCGGGGTGCTGGCGACGGCGAGGAAGATCCAGATGCCCGCGCCGAAGCAGAGATTGAAGATGGTTGAAGTTTTCATTGTGATGTGATTTTTAGTGTTTCTGACCGCGAATTTCCGCCAAAAACTGCATAATGTCAATGCTTTTGCGGGGCCGATGTACGAGTGCCGAAATGGCTGTACGAACCACTCCCCGCGGTCAGGTTTCGTACTGTATTTTCCCATTTCGTACATACTGTCCTCCGCCCCTCGAAGTCACAAATTTTTTTTCGTATTTTTGTCCGTCTCAATGGAGCAACCAAAGCATATCGTCCTGTCCCGGGGCACGGAACTTCTCCGCGTCCGGGCCGACCGTCTGGTCTACGTCGAGTCGGAGGGCAACTATTCCCACGTCGTCACCCTTGACGGACGGAAGAGGCTGGTCTCGTTTCAACTCGGCCAGATTGAGGACCTCATAGGCGACCAGCTGGGCGATGCGGTGGAGGGCAGGTTCCTCCGTCTCGGACGGGGCCTTATTGTCAATCTGGACTATGTCTATTTCATCGACGTGGCACGGCAGCAGCTCGTCCTTTCCGACTGTGCCGGATGCTATCACGAACTGTCCGCCTCGCGCGAGGTGCTCCAGAAGTTAAAACTGTATTTGGAAAATGATCCGGTTTGATGACATACAAGACAATGAGATCCGTGTAATCGGACAGCGGGACGGGCATCCCCATTCACAAGGGGACGGCCAGTCCCATGGGTGCCATGCCTCTTCCAGGAGACGCCATGCCGTCCTCGTTGCCGCCTGCATCTTCTGCCTGGGCCTGACGGCGGTGCTGTGCGTGCTGCTTTACCGTCATTTCCGGCCCGTCTCTCCGGAAGGGCCAGTCCCTGAGGTATTCGATCCCTCGTCCTCGACCGTCACCCCTCTCCGCCCCTACAGAGGAGCTGTCGCTCCGCTTTCGGAATTTCCCGATGCGTCCGTCCTGTCCTGCACCGAGCACATCCGGCGGACCATCAACGATATACCCCTTGATATATATATCCCGCACAACGCGGTGCCCAAGCTTTATGTCGGCACTCCGGACATCCACGACAAAAAAATTATCCTTGCCGCCCAGGCGGCGGATATCCGCGCCGACAACGGTAAGATTACCGGAGCCTTCGTTCTGGAAGGCCGCCCCCTCGCCTGGGGTCTTTCCAAGAAAGGTTATGTCGGGATTATCGACGGGAAAATATCCATAGGTATGGCTGATAACTCGCCCCTTTTCGAGCAGGCTACTGAGACTGGAGGATACTTCTTCCGTCAGTATCCGCTGGTGAGCGATGGCTGTCTCGTGGAGAACGAGCCCAAGAATAAGGCCCTCCGCAGGGCTATCTGCGACCGCGGCGGCGAGATTTTTATTGTCCTCACAGCCGAGCGTGAGTCTCTCCACGACTTCAGCCAGGCACTCGTCGATCTCGGTGTCGACGAAGCAGTCTACCTTGTCGGCGCCAGCTCCTTCGGTTTCTGGCGCGACGCCGCTGACCACCTTATTCAGTTCAACGAGAAGTGCTCCGGCGGCTACAAGTACGAAAACTTTATCGTCTGGGAGCGATATTGGCCTCTCGGGTGATCTGGGAGTGTCAGGTGGTACTTGTGGTTTGGTTTCGAGCCGCGAAAAGTGTATTTTTGCGGCGTGATAAGGAGAGTTATTATATCGGTGACAGCTTTGATGGCGCTGGCTTTGACGGCCGGGGCGCGGGAGTCGGCTGACACGCTGGCGTCGGCGACAGTGACGGCGATGAAGGCGGTGAGCGTGATGCCGCCGACGGACACGGTGAGCAGCGCGCGGCTCCGTAGCGCGGAGTCCGTCGCTGACGCAGTTCGGTTTTTCGGGGGAGTGCAGATAAAGGACTACGGCGGCGTGGGAGGGCTCAAGACCATCAACGTGAGGAGCCTCGGAAGCGAGCACGCGGGCGTCTTCCTTGACGGTTTCGAGATCGACAACGCCCAGAATATGCAGGTGGACCTCGGCCGTTTCTCGACCGATAATCTTTCACGTATCGAAATCTACGAGGGGCAGAAGTCCGGAACGCTGCAGAGCGCCCGGGAGACGGGAAGCGCCGCGGCGGTGCATATGACAAGCGCCGAGCCGGTTTTCAGGAAAGGGAAGAAGACGAGTTTCTCGGCCGGCATACGCGGCGGCTGGTTCGCAACGATAAACCCTTCGCTCAGCTGGTCCCACAAGATAGGGAAGAACACGACGATCACCCTGAGCGGCGACATCCTTTCCTCCAACGGACGCTATAAATTCAAACCTGCGTTCCAGGACACGACCCTCACGCGGCAGAACGGCGACATATTCGCCGCCAGGGCGGAGCTGCGGCTCGCCGGCAAGCCGTCTCACGGCAACTGGTCCGCGCACCTTTACTACTACGACTCGGAGCGAGGTCTTCCGGGCCCGGTGGTCCGCAGGGCCGACGGCTTCCCGCTCAGCGCCGACCGGCAGCTCGACCGGAGCGGCTTTGCGCAGGGGCGCTGGAGCGGGACCTTCGGCCGCTACAGCATCGCCGTCTCCGGCCGCTATGCCATCGACTACACCCATTATGCAACCCATCCGGAGATAAACCCCAACGCGGTCTATCAGGACGTGTATTATCTTCACCATAATGCTTATGCATCCGTGGCTCACAGGTACGTGGCTCTATCCTGGCTCAGCGTCTCCGGTGCGACGGACGTCCAGTATGAGCGGCTCCGTTCGGACCTTGCCGGATTCTCGGAGCCGTCGCGCGTGTCTTTCTACGGCGCCGTTTCGGCTGCGGCCGAGCTGGAAAAATTCCGCGCCTCCGCAAGCCTGCTTTACACTCTGACTGCCGATTTCTATGGAAATCCCGGCACCGGGGCGTTTGCAAGGCATAACGCCGTCCGCCACACCCTGACTCCCTTCCTCTCGGTGCTTTACTCTCCGGTAAAAGGGCTTGAGCTGAAGGCGTTCACGAAGTACTCCAACAGAACCCCGACCTTCAATGAGCTCTACTATACCCTCATCGGCAACGCTTCGCTTAGGCCGGAGAGGGCGCTTCAGAACTCCCTGGGTGCTTCCTACGGAATCCTTTTCGGAGGGAAGTGGCGGCTCGGCGCAAAGGCAGGTATCTATTACAATATAGTCCGCGACAAGATCGTCGCCATCCCGACCATGAGCCAGTTCCGCTGGTCGATGAAAAACATAGGCAAGGTGGACATCCTCGGCAGCGAAGAATCGCTGTTTTTCCGTCACGAGGGCGAGTTCGAATGGGGTTTCACGGCCCGCTACACTTATCAGAGGGCGTTGGACCACACGGACGTGAATTCCAACAGCTATGGCGCGCAGATTCAGTATATTCCTCTGCACAGCGGCTCCGCCTCCGCCGAAGCGGAATACAAAGGCTGGCGCGCCGACGTGTCGTTCCTTTGGACCGGCACCCGCTACACCGTGACCCCGAATCTTCCGGAATATGCCATGGAGCCCTGGACGACCCTCGACGTACGCCTCTCTAAGACCTTCCTCGGCATCACCCTCGCCGTCAGTCTCAACAACATCTGCAACACCCGCTACGAGATCGTCACCTGCTACCCCATGCCCGGCTTCAATCTTCTCGCCTCCGCCTCGTACACCTTCTGATCATGTGGCGTAAAGCACCACATTCGCTAAAAATATAATTTCGTATATTTGCTTGTTATCATAACAGGAATTTAAACGGCTTCATTATGAAGAAGATAGCCATAGCCCTTGCGGCACTTGCGATAGTATTTGCCTGTGATAAGGAAAAGGGTCAGTCTGAAGACAACACCCCCGGTGGTGGCGGCGGTGGTGGCGGCCAGGGCGGCGGCGGAACGCAGACCGAATGGGCCTGCACTACGCTTGATGCCGTGGATATCACCTACGAGTCCGCCCGCCTTGTCGGCAAGGCGACGATTCCGGAGGGTAAGAGAATCTGGGATGATTACGACATAGCTTTCCTTTTCAGCACAAACGAAGAATTTTCCCTGACTGGTTTCGGTGAGGGGGTTATGGAAATGGCCGTCGACGAAATCGCTGAGGATGGGACCTTCGTTTCCCCGCCGATCCCGATCCTTGAGCCCAACACGACGTATTACTTCAGGGCGGTCCTCTATGTGAAAGATCAGCCTTTCGACGGCGGAATCAAGTCTTTCACCACTCTCAAGCAGCCGAGAGCCCTTGTCGAAACGGGCGAGGCGACCGAGGTCACCGAGGTCTCGGCGACTCTCGTCGGCTATGCCAATCCGACGCAGGATATGCAGAATGTATCATTCGGCGTCGTACTTTCGCAGGATAGATACATGGACGTGTATCCCGTTGCTTTCACGGCGAGTGAAAGAGACCCCGAAGACGGCCTTTTCACCGTGGACATCGAAGAACTTGAGCCTGGGAAGACCTACTATTTTAAGGCGTTTGTCGGTCACGATTCGATGCGATCCGACGGAGAGATCCATTCGTTTACCACTCCCGCCATCAATGCTTCCGTCGCTGCGACAGGCGCTACGGAAGTCTCCGAGTTTGCAGTGACCCTTAACGGTAAGCTGACGATGGACACCGTCAAGGATTTCGAGCCCGAGGTCTGGTTCCTGCTTAACCGGTATGACGGTAATGGAGAGCAGTCCATCCCCTGCGAGATGGCGCCCGACAGCACTTTTTCATATCGCCTGACGGAGCTTGAGATCAACAGGGATTATGAATACAGGGCCTGCGCCCGTCTCGGCGGCAAGGAATTCAGGAGCGAGGCCGTCAATTTCTCCACTACGGCAATCAACGGACAGCTCGAGGCACTCCCTGTCTCCGATATAACGGAGCTCAAGGCCACTCTCAATGCTTCGTTCACCACTGAATGCTCCTCGTCGATCGAGAGGGAAGTGATATTCTACTGGAGCGACCACAACAAGGACGAGCAGGGCCACTACGTCGATCTGAATGAGATCGGCATACCGGTCACCGCGACAAAGATCGGGAACAACACCTACGAAGCACATCTGACCGGCCTGGAGCCGGACAAGGACTACTACTTTGCGGTGGAGGCATCCATTATGGGCTACAAGTACCTCGCTTTTGGGGAATTCCGGACCCTCGATTTCACGGCTTCCGTCGAGACGCTCGAGCCCCCGGTTATCACCGGGACTGGCGCGACTCTTCAGGGCCGGCTCACTGTGAGCAGCGTGGAGGATCTGACAAAGCAGGCGTGGTTTATGTTCGGGGACCAGAGATATGAGGCCACGGTTGCCTCCGACGGGACCTTCTCCGCGGAGGTGACTGGTCTTCGGAACAACCGGCCCTACAGTTACACGGCCTATGCGAAGGTCTACGACAGGGATCTGCAGGGCCAAAGCGTCAGTTTCAGGACCAAGAGTACAGAGGTCCACTTCACTTCCATAACCCTGTCTGAAGTACTTGAATATACCGCCACGGTCTCCGGGATTGTATCCATAGAAAACAGCGACGCGAGCGATACTCCGAAAATACAATTCTTCAGCAGCCCGACGGAGACGACCGTCGAAGGGATACTCGACAGCTACTATGATCCGAAGGGATCGGCGAATCCGGCTTCTGACGGGACCTTCTCCATCGGAGTCTCCAGGCTTCAGTACGGAACGGAGAATCATTGCGTTCTCTCCTGCCAACTCGGCGGCCGCAGATACGACAGCGATGTCTTCTCGATAACGACGCTGTCGCTTGGCGCCACTTTCAGCGATCTCCGTGCAGTGAACATCACCGAGACGACGGCCACTCTGGAAGGTCACGTTGAAATCCAATGCCGTGAAGGTCTTGAAACGGAAGTGAAGGTCGGCTGGTCCAACAGGTCGTTCGCCGGATGGAATCCGGACCAGAACCAAACGGTCACACTGTCCTCCGACGGCTCTTTCTCACTGCCTATCAGCTATTTGTCTCCGGGGAAGGATTATTACTTCGCTGTCATGGCGTGGATTGATCTCAACAACACCTGGTTCACCAGCGAGGTCGCAACATTCCACACCCCCGAAATCCGCGCGACGGTGACGACCCTTGACGCCACATCGGTCCAATATACCAGGGCCGTCCTCCACGGCAGCGGTTCGGTTGTGACTGAAGACGATCCGAATTATCAGTTTAAGTTCATCTATGGCAAGGAAGGAGTTCCGGAGAACCAGTGGGAGACCGTCTATGCCGTCCTTCAGGACGACGGCACCTACTCCGCGGCGCCTTTCGTGGAGCCGGGATCCACCTATCAGTATAAGTTTGCCCTCGACATCCTGAGGACGACTCTGAAGGGTGAAGCGCATTCCTTCACGACGCTGAATCCGCCGGCTTCCAATCCGCCTTCCGGCGCAGTCAGTCTCCAGACTTTCGCAATCCGCGAGGACGGCACCCAGTACGAGATCTACTGGTCCGACCGCAACGTCGGCGCAAGCTCGCCGGAGGCACCGGGGCTGTTTGTCTCCTGGGGAGAACTTGCAGAAAAGTCCAGCTATTTCGAACCCAACTACTTCTGGCGCGGCAACGGTCCCGGCGATAATAAGTGGAAGGTGCGTAAATACTGCCCTTCTTCAGCCGCCTCCTACTGGGCCAACGCAGAAACTGATGTCCCGGACAACAAACTCGTCCTGGATCCTGAGGATGATCTCGCCACAGTGAACCTTGGCGGAAGCTGGCGTACCCCCACCCAGGCCGAATGGACCGCGCTTGAGACGCATTGCACGTTCGCCGGGACGACCCTTAACGGTATGGCGGGTGTTGAAGTAACCAGTAAGATCAACGGCAACACCCTCTTCTTCCCCGCTTGCGGATATCGCTTCGGCTCCAGTGATTCGAATTGGCAGACAAGTATGGATGCGTATGGACAAAGGGCCAGCTACTGGGCCTCCGAAGTAGGCACCGGCGATCCCACGGTCGCCACCAGCGCTTCTTTCGACATCGACGGCACCGTCTACCGCAACTGGTTGCCTAAGCCCTACCGCTACGAGGGCCTCAATGTCCGTGCGGTGACGGAATAGTTTGGAAATAAGGAAAAAATGACTATCTTTGCAGTCCTTTTTGCGCGGTAAAGTGCGCATCGAGGACTGTAAATTATTTATTATTAAAGTTTTAACCAATGCTTAAACAGTACGAAACCGTTTTCATTGCAACTCCCGTTTTGTCTGAGGCCCAGATGAAGGAAGCGGTGGAAAAGTACACCAGGCTCATCGTTGACAACGGTGGCGAAGTTGTGTACCAGGAAGATTGGGGACTCCGTCAGCTCGCGTACCCCATCGAGCACAAGACGACAGGTTTTTACTACCTGATTGAGTTCAAGGCCACCCCGGAGTTTGTCTCGACTCTCGAGACCCAGTATCACCGTGACGAGCGCATCATCCGCTTCCTCACTGTCGCCCTCGACAAGGACGCTGTTGCGTATGCCGAGAAGAGAAGGGCCGGCAAAGCCGCAAAGGCCGCTGCCCCCGTCGTAGAAGCTCCCGCCGCAGAGGAAGCCCCTGCAGCCGAGGAGGAAGAAATTGAGTCCAACGAATAATCCAAAGGAGGAAAAACAATGGCACAGGAAAATTCAGAAATCCGCTACCTCAACCCTCCCGCAGTGGAGCTCAGGAAGAAGAAATACTGCCGCTTCAAGAAAGCAGGCATCAAATATGTCGACTACAAGGACGCCGAGTTCCTCAAGAAGTTCCTCAACGAGCAGGGAAAGATTCTTCCCCGTCGTCTGACCGGTACTTCTCTCAAATTCCAGAGGAAAGTCGCGCAGGCCGTCAAGAGGGCCCGCTCTCTTGCCCTGCTTCCGTACGTCACTGACCTTCTTAAATAATCTGCCTTATGGAAATTTTACTTAAGAAAGATGTCGCGAATCTCGGCCAGGCCGGTGATATCGTAAAGGTCAAGAACGGCTACGCCCGCAATTTCCTGGTCCCCCAGGGTCTTGCAACCGTCGCCACCGCTTCTGTCAAGAAGCAGTACGAAGAGACCGTCCGTCAGAGGGCTCACAAAGAGGCCAAGCTTATCGCTGAGGCCGAGGCGCTCGCCGCAAAGATCAGCGCGGCTCCCGTCAAGGTCGCCGTCAAGGTCGCCGAATCCGGCAAGACCTACGGTTCTGTGACCGCCGCCCAGATCGCCGATGCGCTCGTGGCCCAGGGTCTGAACGTCGACAAGAAGGACGTCACCCTCGCCGAGGACGTCAAGGCTGTCGGTACCTACTCCGCGACCGTCAAGGTCTACAAGAGTGTCAAGGCCGACTTCAGCTTCGAGGTCGTCGCCGAGGACTAAGAGAAGTCCTTCACCAACGGAAAAGCCGGCTCGAAAGGGCCG
The DNA here is from genome assembly GCA_902791945.1 of uncultured Bacteroidia bacterium. Lineage (GTDB taxonomy): Bacteria > Bacteroidota > Bacteroidia > Bacteroidales > UBA932 > Cryptobacteroides. The sequence goes on along the minus strand of CADAXR010000034.1, from coordinate 2,695 downwards.
GCTTTTCTCATTTGTCGTTCTGTGAGGTGAAATCCTTGTCGTCTCCCTTGGAGTCTTTGTAGAGGAAGCGGCGGATCTTCTGGGTCGCGGTCTTCTCGAAGGGGTCCTTCATGGCGTCGACCTCGGTGACGCGGGAGTTCTTCCCGACCTTGCGGTTGACGAAGTCGAGCACGGCCTGCTTCTTGGCCTCGAGGTTCTCCAGGAATTTGTCTTCCCAGGCCTGGTCCCAGTTGATGACGTTGTCGTCGAACTTCACGAGGGCGACGAGCCTGCCGTCGCGCTCCATGACGAGGGACTCGTCGACGCCTTCGATGTCGTTGATGACCCTCTCGATCTCTTCGGGGTAGATGTTCTCGCCCGAAGGGCCGACGATGGTGCTGTTGAGCCTACCTTTTATATAATAATAGCCTTTCTTGTCCACCGTCGCGACGTCGCTGGTGCGGAACCAGCCGTCGTCGTCGATGACCTGGAGCGTGCGCTCGGGATCTTTGTAATAGCCGAGCATCACGTTGTCTCCGCGGCAGACGATTTCGCCTTCGCCGGTTTCGGGGTTGACGTTGTCAAGTTTCACCTCGACCTTGTAGGAAGGAATGCCGATGGAGCCGACCTTGGTCTTGCCGACCATGGCGTTGCAGACGAGAGGGGCGCACTCGGTGAGCCCGTAGCCGATGGCGTAGGGGAAACGGCACTTGAGAAGGAACTCTTCCACGACGGGGTCAAGCTTGCCGCCGCCGACGCCGAAGAAGTGGAGCTTGCCGCCGAACGACTTCTTGAGGCGCCCGCCGACGAGGCTGTGGAACAGCCACGGGGTCTTCGCCCGCATCCAGGAGAGGATTTTCGACTTTTCGACTGTCGGAACTATGCTCTTTTTGTAAATCTTCTCAATGATGAGCGGCACGGCACACATGACCGTCGGCTTCACCTTCTTCATGGCCTCCATCAGGATGCTGGGGGTCGGGGGCTTCTGGATGTAATAGGTACAGGCTCCGACGAAGATCGGATAGAGACAGCCGATAGCCATCTCGTAGGCGTGGGCCATCGGAAGGATGGACAGGAAGCGGTCGTTCTTGTCGCAGTATTCCGCCTTGAGCGATTCGATTATGTTGTGGCAGAGGTTGCGGTGCGAAAGCATCACGCCCTTGGCCTTGCCGGTCGTGCCGGAGGTGTAGATGATGGTCGCAAGGTCGTCCGGCTGGGGGTCGCGGACGTAGCCGTCGCACTGGAATGCGCTGCGGTCCTTCTTGATGAAATCGAAGGTCTCGATGTCGATGACGAGCGTGAGAGCGTCGTACATCTCCTTGCTGAGCTTGTGGAGATAGCGGCGGGAGATGAAGATGACCTTGCTCTCCGAGTGGCGGAGAATGTTTGTCACCTCATTCTCCGAGCTGTCCGGAAGGATGGGGATGGCGACCCTCCTGAAGGCGGTTGCGGTGAAGAACGCAACAGTCCAGTTGGGCATGTTCTGGGAAAGGATGGCTACCTTGTCTCCGGCGCTGATGCCGTAGCGGAGCATCCTCTGCGACAGGGCGTCGCAGCGGTGCTTGAACTCCTCGTAGGTGTATTTCTGGCCGCCGTCCACGTAGCGGGACAGGGTCCTGCCGCTGTATTTCTTGGTGGCGTAGAGGTACAGCCACCGCAGCGTCGTGCAGTTGACTTCGCGCGAACGCTGTCTGGTTTTGTACGGTCCTCCCATAATACTAGTGGGTTATATACTTTTCGGGGTGCTTGCCTTCGAGGCCCATTTCCTCGTAGAGGGCCTGGATCCTCTGGGTGTCGGCGCGGGCGTCGTCCGTGAGCTCCACCGGCTTGCCGATGCCGATGTGCTTTGTCTTCCAGTCGAAATACGACATATAGACCGTCGCGCCGGTCTCCTTGGCTATGAGGTGATATCCGGTCTTCCAGCGCTTCACGGGCTCGCGGGTCCCTTCCGGGGCCATGGCGAGGTGGAACTCATCGACGCTTTCCATGTACTCGATGAGGCTTTTGACCATCGCCACGGAGCTGGACTGGTCCACGGGGATGCATCCGCAGCCGCGGAGGAAGGCCCCGACGGGCCAGAAAAAGAATTCTTTCTTGATCATTACATGGGCTACCTTTCCGAACTGCGTGTAGAAAAGGTAGGAGATGATGAAGTCCCACACCGACGTGTGGGGGACGCCCAGCATGACGACCTTCTTCTCGGGAGCGGGGCCGTTGTCTGTCGTCCAGCCGAGCTTGCGGAGGAGCCAGCCGCAGAAGCGGGCCCAGCCCGGCTTGTAGGATGAACGCATCTTTTTCATATGTTGATGTCTTCAAGTTCTTCTTCACTGCGCAGGTTTTCGCGGATGAAGACCTGGCGTTCGACAGTGTTGTCGCCCATGTAGAACGACATGATGTCGGAGATCGACTCCTCTTCGGCGAGCTCAACGTCGTCGAGTCTCATGTTCTCGCCGATGAAATCGGTGAACTCGTTGGGGGAAATCTCTCCGAGACCTTTGAACCTGGTTATCTCCACTCCGGAGCTGAGGCGCTTCGCCGCCTTTTCCTTCTCCTCGATGGAGTAGCAATAGCAGGTCTCCTTCTTGTTGCGTACGCGGAAGAGGGGAGTCTGGAGGATGTGGACGTGGCCGCGGCGGATGAGGTCCGGGTAGTACTTCATAAAGAAGGTGAGGACCAGCATGCGGATGTGCATGCCGTCGTCATCGGCATCGGTAGC
>CADAXR010000033.1 GCA_902791945.1 uncultured Bacteroidia bacterium | reverse complement strand
CTGCTCAGCGAGATAGCGCTCCTTCGCGAGGGTAAGTACCTCGAAGAAGGTGACGGGAAGCGCTTTGCCGTTTTCGCCGCCTGTATGGCTTCGAAATTCACCATCCCCCGAAAAATCACCCCGGTCTCCGGCGCCGAACTGTGGTCCGGCGACGGTCTGAATCCCGTCGTGCTCATCCGCACGGGATGGACTGGGTCGCCAAACGAGAGATACCTCGCCTTCAAGGGCGGCAAAGCCCGTAATAATCACGGACATATGGACTCGGGATCCTTTGTGTTCGACGCCTTCGGCCTGCGGTGGGCCTGCGACCTGGGGACACAGGAGTACGCCCCTATGGAAAACAGCATCACCCCCCGCGGCGGGAATCTCTGGAATATGTCGCAGGGCTCGCTCCGATGGGATGTGTTCCGCTTCAGCAACTTCGCGCACAATACACTCACGGTGAATTCGCAGAAGCACTTTGCCAAAGGAGATGCAAGGATAATCGACGTGGTGGACTCTGATGCGGCCATGGGCGGAACCATTGACATGACTCCGGTCTTCGCCGAACAGCTTTCGTCAGCCCGCAGGACCCTGCTTCTCCTGGACGGCGACTCGCTGCAGGTCACGGATTCCGTGGCCGCCCTTCCCGATGCGCCAGCCGACATCGAGTGGCACATGGTCACTGATGCGACGCCCACTGTGACTGAAAATGGAATACTTATGGAGCAGGGTGGCTACAAAATGCTGCTTTCCGCATCGGCCTATGACCCGTCCATCCGCCCGGCCTACAAGATCTGGCCGGCCGTAGGCCCGGGGGAATGGGACGACCCCAACCCCGGCAAATCCATCGCCATTGTAAAATTTAATTTTTTGAGAGTAAATACTTGCTCACCAATATCTTGATTGTATCGACGGGCAATGTCTGGCAACCTTGTTCAAGGAGAGATTTCGTTTCAGCTTTTTTGTGGCCAAGAATATGCCAAAGGGACTTTCCGTCAACTATTGCAGAAATCTTAACGTCATGACTTACAGTCTCTTCAAGGACTATATCGGAGATTTCATGACCTGATTCTGTATAGGCAGGAATGTCCGGCATCCGGTGATGAGTCAAACGGTCGCGGTATCTTTCAGGGATCACCTTCGAAATTTCACGTTCAATGGCTTCAATCCAGTAGGGGGACACCTTTTCGTCTATGGCTTTTTCATAGAATGAACAAATGGCAAGCGCTACCTGATCGATAATTTTTCCGGGATATTTAATCCCCTGCTCTCGCGCAAATTCAATCAGGTCTTCTTCAAATATGTCATAATATTTCCCCCGGATTGACATACATCTGGTGTGATGGATTGCCGGAGAATCAAGGTCCAGAGTGAATGTTATATCATACGCGGGAGCAAGTTCCCAGCGCCCTCCCTGACGAAGGAGGAATGAGTGGTTTTTGACGTGATCATCGGTATTACAGGCAAAGACGTTAAAAACCATCCTCCTGAAGATTTGCTCCATTTGGCTGTATGGCAAATCCAGCCGCCGGCACACTGAAAGAAGTTCTTCATACGATATAACGCCCGGAGCCATTGCCGCAAGCGTCTGGGTGTGGATTTTCTCATTGCCAGTCCTGTCAAAGCGTTCTGTCAGGAAATGATATTCCCCTTCTAAAGGCAGAATCTCACTGCCGGACATTTTAATTCCGGCCTCCAGTGCCATCCGATAATAAACCATCTCTATCCGGCACGAGCAGGGATGATCCGGAGTTTGGAATTTGAGAATACAATACCTGAATCTTTCCGGATTTGCAACTTGCCCGGAACGGATTTCACCGTTTCCACCAATGGCAATTATAGCCTTCGGCATACGGCCGCCGGCAGAAGTGCCTATTGCCCTCAGACGCTCCTTTGTGAGTTCCTCTTCAGGAGTAATAACGACCTCGCTCCGCTGCTCGTAAATCTTATCTGCAAGCTCTTTAAGTGCTTTTATTTGCACAGTGGAATCTTTAATCCCCAAAGGCGAGGCCGGAGCAAATTCAAATGCCCCCATACCTCTCTTGCCTATATAAGACAATCTCTCAAGTTTTGTCATAGAAGGCTTGGGGCCGGCAACTTGAAATACAAGATTACCCCAATCGTCCGGGAGAGAATCGGCAAGGAATGGAGGGAGCCCGTTGTATGGCTTATCCTTTATTCCCCTGAACGTCAGCAGGCTTGATGGTTCCGTCAGGGGATGGTCAAGCGGAGATACTTCGTACCCGCTTTTAAGGAAAGCCCTGTCATATGAGAAGAGTCCGACATCCTTTCTCACATCCCAGTAAAGATATCCCACTGTCTGTCCCCACAGGGAGACCTTCACACTACTGATTTTTTTTTGATTCATATCAGTGATGTCTTACCCGTTGCTTTTTTTTACTGTCCAGCGAGGCCAATACCGCCGCGGAAATAGGAAGTTCAGGGAGAGTCTCATCCAGATTGTCAATCAGACCAACTGCACGGAGAAGTTCTATAAAATTAGCGAAACCCAGACTCATAGCCGAGCCGGTCTCAAACCGGCGGATGGTCTGTACGGATACTCCGGTCTTATCTGACAACTCTTTTTGCGTCAGATCCATCTCAACCCTATAGCCCTTAAATCGCAGACCAAGTTCTTTAATAATTAACTGTGCCGATAATTCTTTAAACCGAGCCATACCAAAAATAACTTTTTACAAAATTACATAAATGGAATATAAAAACCAAATACTCCACTTAATATTCCAAATATGTATGTTTATCTAAATACCTACCCCAGGTTCTCCAGGAAGACTATGTCGATGGGAGTGTGCTCGCGGAGGGATTCGTCGGGAGCGCCGTAGAGGAGGTAGTGGAGGAGGGATTCGACGGCGTTGAAGCCCTGCTGCTCGGGGTGCTGGTCGATAAGAAAGTCGAGGGTCCCCTCGCGGACGCAGCGGGCGTTGCCCTCCGTCACGTCGAAGCCGCCGACGACGGCTTTCTTCCCTATGTCGGAAAGTGCATCCGAAATGATGTATCCGGTCGAAATCACTGCGGCGACTCCGCCGACGCGCGGATTTTCCTCGAGGAAGGCCGAAATCTCACTGCGGGTAAGCTCCGGACTGCTGGCTGAATAGAAACCCTCACGGATGACCCGGTCTTTCCTGTGCTCGGCGAAATAGGACTTGAACGCCTGCATACGTATGGCGGAGTTGTTGGAAATCCTTGCACCGACGCGGTGGGGGATAAGGAGGGCAAGCTCGTCGCCTTCCGCCGTAAGACCGTCCATCAGGCGGGCGAGCAGCCGGCCGCAGACCTCCTGGTCCGCAAGATACGACGCTATGGGGTTCGTCCCCGGGACCTTGCCGTCCACGAAGACATACGGAATGTGCTTTTCGTCCAGCTTGCCACAGAGAGTCACTGTCTCATCGACGAAGGTCGTGCCGAGGATCACGGCGGAGTAATCCTTCGCCGCGATGCTCTCGAACGCCTCCCTGCAGGAAAGGGCGTTGAACTGGTCGAAGAAGACGTACTCGCTCCGTACGGATATGTCGCCGTACTCGCGGAAGGCCTTGTCAAGGCCGGAACGGATGATGTCCCAGTATTCGCCCTTCTCCGAAGAGGGGATGGATATCGCTATGCTGAACGACTTTTTGGTCTTTTTGAAAGCGACGGCGGAAGTGTGGAGGTTGTACCTGTAGGAATGGGTTTCGAGGACAGCCTTCACGGCGGCCATCGCCTCCGGCGAGACACGGCCGCGGTTATGAAGCACCCTGTCGACCGTCCCGACGGAGACGCCGGCGAGGGTCGCGATCTGTTTTATTGTCAGTTGCTGTGGCATTGTGGCAAAATTACTAAAGATTCCCCGGACTGCCAATAAATATGTGTGCACTTCGCACATTTTCTTTTGATTTTTTGTGATTTTTATCTACTTTTGTGTGCGAACACACACAACAGTATAATGAACGGACTGAAAGGAAAAGTAGCGGTCGTGACCGGCGGAGCCCGGGACATCGGGCGGGCCATCTCCGTGAGGCTTGCTGCGGAAGGCGCAAAAGTTTGTATCAATTATTGCCACAATGAGAATAAGGCGCTCGAGACCCTGGAGCTGGTGCGCAAAGCCGGCGGCGAGGCCATCCTCGTCAAGGCCGACGTAAGCAAGGGCGACGAGGTCAAAAGGCTGTTCGAAGAGGCCGCGGCGGCCTTCGGCGGCAAGGTTGACATCCTTGTCAACAACGCCGGCGGCATCGTCGGCCGCAAGAAGATCGAGGAGCAGGACGAAGCGTGGTACGAGACCCTCATGGACCTCAACTTCAAGAGCTGTTGGCTCTGCACGCGCGAAGTCCTCAAATATATGGACAAAGGGAGCATAGTCAATATCTCCTCCCAGGCCGCCCGCGACGGCGGCGGCCCCGGGTCCTCCATCTACGCCTGCGGCAAGGCGGCGATGCTCTGCCTCACCCGCGCTATGGCCAAGGAGCTCGGCCCCCGCGGCATCCGCGTCAACGCCGTGTGCCCCGGCATGATAAACACCTATTTCCACGACACTTTCACCGCCCCTGAAGGACGCGAAGCGCTCCACCGCTGCGCACCTCTCCGCCGTGAAGGCGAAGCCGAAGAAGTCGCCGGCCTCGTGTGCTTCCTCGCCGGAGCCGACGCGCCCTATGTGACCGGCACCGGCGTCGACATCAACGGCGGCTGCCTGTTCTCATGAAAAACTTCTTCAAGACGATTCTGCGCTGGATCGCGCTGGTGGGGCCCGGGCTGTTTTGTCTGGGCTTTACCATCGGTACGGGCAGCGTGACGTCGATGGTGAAGTCCGGCAGCCAGTACGGGACCACGCTGCTCTGGGTGCTGGCCATCAGCGCGTTCTTCACCTGGGTGATGACCGACGCCTACGGGCGCTTCGGCATCGCGACGGGCGACACTGCGATCCACGGGGTCAAGACCCGCCTCCGCGGAGGCAGGGTCTGGGCATGCATCCTCATCGCCGGGCTTGTCGTGAGCCAGTGGATAAGCCTTTCAAGTATATTGAATATCACCTCGAACGCCGTGTCCGAGGTGCTTTATCTCTGTATTCCCTCTCTTACGCCTGCAGCGTCCTACTGGATTGTGCTCGGGATGGCGGTCCTTATCGCCGGGACGGTCTGGTTCGTCCTCAACAGGGGCAACTACGGGACCTTCGAGAAGATCCTCTCGGTGCTCGTTACCCTGATGGGGCTCGCCTTTATTCTGTCTATGTTCATAGAGCTGCCGCCGGCGGGGACCATTGCCCACGGCTTCATTCCTTCGATTCCGGATTCGCCGGACGCGAGGCTTTTCATCGCGGCGTTCGTTGGGACCACGATGTCCTCCCCGACTTTCGTCATACGGCCGATGATCATCAAAAGCAAGGGCTGGGGGGCCTCGGACGGCAGGCTGCAGCGGCGCGACGCAATCGTCAGCGCCTCGCTGACCTTCATTATATCAGCATCCATTATGATCTGCGCGGCCGGGGTGCTCTTCACCCGGGGCATCAAGGTCGAAAAGGTGCTGGACATGATATATGTCCTGCAGCCTGTCGCCGGGCGGTTCGCCGTGGCGCTGTTCGTGACCGGCCTGCTGAGCGCCGGGCTCTCATCCATATTCCCGATTATGATGCTCGCCCCGGAACTCATCAGCGACTACCGCGAAGGCGAGATGAAGACTGGGACGCCCCTGTTTAAGATTCTGACAGGGGTCGCCGCGCTCGCCGGCCTCACCATCCCCATCCTCGGGACCCAGCCGGTCATCACGCAGATAGCCTCGCAGGTGACTCTGGTGTTCGTGCTGCCGCTGGTTATCCTCGTGATGATCATCCTGCTGAACAAGCGTTCGGTGATGGGAGAGAAACGGCCCGGATGGGTGTTCTCCCTGCTGATGGCACTGGCGTTTGTCTTCGCCTGCATAGTCTCCTACACCGGCGTCGTGGCGCTGGGCAAATTGCTTTAGGATATGTCTTCTTCGAAAAAATACGCACTCCTGGTGCCGACCAGCATGGGCGTACGGCTGACCCCGGAGGGGCGCCGGCCGGCCCACTCCGGCGGCCTTTTCGCCCTCCAGGCGACGAGCGCCGAGACCAATGTCGCCAGCGTGTCCTCCTTCCTCGGCCTGCCGGTCAAGGTCCTGACCGCGTTCGTCGAGGGGCACCCCTTCGCGTCGTTCATCCGTTCCGACCTTATGGGCCGGGGGATGTCCGTCGAAGGTCCTTCGCTGCCGCAGGGCGGCCCCTGGGGGCTCCGTCACCAGATCAACATCGCCGACAGCGGCGCCAGCGCCCGCGGACCCCGCGTGTGGAACGACCGCGCCGGGGAGGCCGGACGGGAACTCAAGGCGTCCGACTTCGACCTGGAGAGGATTTTCGGTGAAGAAGGGGTGGAGATAATGCATCTGAGCGGGCTCATCGCGGCGATTGCGCCGGGCTTCTGCCTCGCGCTCGCAGAGGCGGCCCTTAGGTACGGGACCCGTATCAGCTTCGACCTCAACTACCGCGCCTCCTTCTGGAAAGGCCGGGAGGAGGAACTGCGCGGCGTGTTTACTGATATAGCCTCTGCAGCCGACATCCTCATCGGCAACGAGGAGGACTTCCAGCTCTGCCTCGGCGTCGAGGGTCCCTCCGCCGGCGGCAAGGATCTCTCCTCCAAGACTGACGCTTTCCTTGATATGATTTCGCGCGTAAGGGCGCAATTCCCGCGGGCCGGACTCATCGCCACCACCCTCCGCGAAGTCCTCGACGCTGAAACTCACCTCTGGGGCGCTATAGTTTCCACCAATTCCGCCATCCACACCATTCCGCCCCGGCAGATCCGCGTGCTGGACCGCATCGGCGGCGGGGACGGCTTCGTCGGCGGGCTGCTCTACGGCGTGCTGAAAGGCTGGGACGCCGGGCGTTGCGCGCAGTTCGGCTGGGCCGCCGGCGCGCTCGCCGTCTCCCTCTGGACCGACTACGCCAACCCCGCAGACGAGGAGCAGATTTGGAGCATCTGGGAAGGTAATGCAAGGGTTTCAAGATGAAAATGCTTTCAGACATAGGACTTGTCGGTCTCGGCGTCATGGGCCGCAGCCTGGCGCTCAACATGGAGTCCAAAGGCTTCAGGGTCAGTGTTTATAATTACATACAGTCCGTGACGGACGAGTTTATGGAAGGGCCCGGGAAAGGGCGCGGTTTTCAGCCGGCGGACTCGTACGAGTCGCTCGTCGCCTCCCTCGCGGCGCCGCGTAAGGTTTTCCTTATGATCACTGCGGGAAACGCCGTTGACTCGGTCATCGGCTCGCTCCTGCCGCTCCTGTCCCCGGGCGACGTCATCATCGACGGCGGCAACTCCGACTTCCACGACACCCGCCGCCGGACAGCCCTTGTAGAAAGCAAGGGGCTGCTCTACGTCGGGACCGGTGTCTCAGGCGGCGAGGAAGGCGCCCTGAAAGGCCCTGCCATGATGCCCGGCGGGTCGGAAGCGGCCTGGCCCCTCGTGAAGGACATCTTCACTCGGATTGCCGCCAAGGCCTCCGACGGCGCCCCTTGCTGTGACTGGATCGGCCCCGACGGCGCCGGCCACTTCGTGAAGATGGTCCACAACGGCATCGAATACGGCGACATCGAGCTCATCTGCGAGTGCTACCAGCTTATGCGTGACGGCCTCGGAATGTCGAACGAAGATATGCACAGCGTCTTCTCCGAATGGAGCAAAACCGAACTCGACAGCTACCTCATCTCCATCACCGCCGACATCCTCACCAAAAAAGAGCCCTCCTCCACTCCGGCCGAAACTGAGTCCTCCGCCACGCCCGGCGAACGCAAGGACACCGCCACCGGCTACGTCCTCGACCACATCCTCGACACCGCCGGCCAGAAGGGCACCGGCAAATGGACGGTGCAGGCCGCCCTCGATGAGGGCGAACCTCTCACCCTCATCGCCGAAGCCGTTTTCGCCCGCAACCTCTCCGCCCTGCGCGACGACCGCCTCGCCGCCTCCCAATTATACGGGGGCACTACCCCCGAACCCCCGCGGCTCAATTGCTCCAGCACTTTATCGGACAGTCATCCGATGCACAAGTGCCCGCACCGCCGGTCGCCTGATGGCGACTTTTTATACGGGGGCACTACCCCGGGGCAAGACGTTATGGCCGAACTGACCGGCCATCTCTCCCTTGGCGACCTGCATGATGCGCTGCTGGCGTCGAAGATCGTGTCCTACGCGCAGGGATTCTCACTGCTCAGGGCAGCTTCGGAGCACTACGGATGGGGGCTCGACTGCGCCCGCATAGCGCGCATCTGGCGTGGCGGCTGCATCATCCGCAGCGTGTTCCTCGACACCATCCACGACGCCTTCCTGTCAGAGCCCGACCTCCGGAACCTGATGCTTTCGCCGTGGTTCCGGGAGACGCTCGGCAGGGCGCAGGCCGGCTGGCGCCGCGTCGTCTGCGCAGCAGTGGGCGCCGGCATCCCCGCCCCCGCCCTCAGCGCCGCGCTTTCCTACTTTGACGGTTACCACTGTCCCCGCCTCGGCACCAACCTCCTCCAGGCCCAGCGCGACTACTTCGGCGCCCACACCTACGAGCGCACCGACGCCCCCCGCGGCACCTTCTTCCACACCGACTGGCTCGCCTGACCTGCCTCCTCCGAGCCCAAACGTGCATGGGTGGTATCTCCGCATACCACCCAAGAGCATTTTTGCCCCAAAACGTGCGTAGGTGGTATCTCAAACGACCACCTAAGAGCATAAGAGAGGGGAGAGGAGGATGCTATCCCTGAAAATCATCGAGATACCCGACGATGCGGTCGCGGGGGAGGCCCAGGACGCGGGCGAGTTGGAAGACGTCAGCGCTGAAACGGCGTCTGAATTCCCGAACGAGGCGTCTGGTTTCCGGCTCGGTCAACTCCTGAAGATTCCGCTTTTGGAAAGTGGTATAACAGTAGTCCGCCACCGCACCCGATATGGTCTGATCTCTAAAGGAAGTGCCACCTTCTTCCTCGCCCATTTGTCGGACTTTCGAGGATTTCTGCTGAAAGAATTCAAGAGAAGCAGGGGTTCGGAAAAGACTTTCAACGAATTTGACCTGTACATATGATTCGGGAAGGACATACCCGCCGGGGCTAACGACCCAGTCGGCCGGGATGTTCTTTCTGCTCTTCAATAAAGTATTTCTTTTCCGAAGACTCATAGACCCTATCGGCGTCCCAATGGGTTTTCTGTCATCAAAAAAACACCCACCGGTGCCCCAGGCGTATTGTGTAGGTTGTAGGCAGATTCTGGCAGCCACGCAGTTCATCTGGACATAGGCAATCGCTCTCTTCAGCCCCTCATCCTCCACACGAACTTCGCGTACATCCAGTCCATTCCGATGAAGGAAGTTGGATATGCCGTACCTGTGGCGGAGATAGGACGAATACAGCTGCTTGAACATCCACATAAACTTCTCACACTCCGCCCTGTCTCCTGAAAGCACGAAATGCACGTGATTGGACATCAGTATGAAACAAATCACAAGAACACGAGGATTTGCGGCAGTTGACACTGCCACATAATTCATTGCGACTACAAAGTCCTTGTCATCTTTGAACCATATCCTGTCCTCGAGGTGGTCCGTGCTAATAAGATAAAATTTCAACATGCCTCAAACGGTTTTCCGTAAACATACCGGATTCCGTTCGAGTCTCAATCGGATTATAAAATAAAAAACCGAAATATTTATGTTTTTTATAATTCTGCCCCCTACGGCCGGGCGAAGAGGGTTTTGCGGCCGGTGGAGAAGGTGATGAAAGCGGTGGTGTCGGGGCGGCAGTCGCAGATGTAATCGAACACGGCAAGATACCGGTCGTTCTTGTAGACAAGGACGGCAGAGTCCGCTGCCGCACGAATATCAGAAAGTGGCTGCGAGAGAGAGTCGGGGGCGGCGCGGCAGGCGTCGAGAGTCTCCACGATGTTGCAGCGGAGGAGTTCCTTTTCGCGGGAAGAATCGGCGTAGAAGACGACTACGGAGGCGTCTTCGTAGCAGTAGTAATTGTCCTCCGACATCAATTTGGTGTAGGGGCCCACATCGACAGGGACGCCGAGGCGGTAGGATATGCGTTTCCCTTCGAAACCTAAGAAGGTACTGCCACGGCGGTTGCGCTCGTCCTCCAGTCTCCATGAGGCGAATTTCATGGAGCCATAAACCCCGTACGCCGCATCAAACTCCTCCCGCGGCATCTCGTCCCAGAGATAACGCCAGGCTCCGGAAGCCGTCTTCCAATCCTTCTCGAGATCCGGATCCTCCAGAATCTTTCCATACGGCACCTCATCCGGGAGATGTCCGTCCACAAGAAGCTTCGGCAGCACGCTCTCAAGGCGCGAGCGCTGGCTCCTCACCCCGAAATCCACGGCCCGTATCCCGGGAATAAACGTAAGAATCACCGCGAAAAATCCCAGCAGAAAACTCATCAGCGCAAAGGATCGTGTCTTTTCCGAGACAAGCATCAGATCAAACAGCGTCAGGAGGAAAGCGCCGGCAAGGAGGAACACCCTGGCCTCCGTGAGGCCGTATTCCCCAACCCGCCGGAACGCCCCGACCCAAAGGAGGACAAGCGGAGCGAGCGCTATATACGGGAAGGCCCTGTAGAACCAGTCGAACAGCCCTGTCTCCTCAACCAGTTCCCGCAGGAGGCGGCTCATAAGCGCTATCGCGACAAAGGCCCCTACAAGATAGGCCACCCCTCCTTCCGGGAGTTCCCACATGAAAAGCACCTTGAGGATGTACAGGTAGAGGATAACCGTATAGACGACAAGCGCCGGAGAAAGCAGGTATTCTACGATCACTTTGATGAAACGCATGCCACGAAGGTCCATCAGATCCTCCGAGATGAAGGTGCAGCAAAGCAGCGGCAGGATGACGATATTGATGAAAGTCACCGGATAGGTGTAGCACTCGCCGGGGATGTCCCCGCCGAGAAACAGGATCTGAACCGAACCTATTATCGCACTGAGCAGCCCCTCGATAATCAGGCAGACAAAAACGGCCGCGGCACCTTTTATCAGCGTGTGGAGCAGGCTGCGGGCATATTTTTCATTGTCGCGAAGCGGCAGGACGGCAAAGAGAAAAATAATCGCCAGAAGATACACGACTACGGTCTCAGTTCCTCCGGGCTTTTCGACAAACAGCCAGACCGGTATCCACAGCGTATAGGAAACCCATGAGAGGACGCTCCAGACAAGCCACCCTGTCCTCCCGGCCAGGCGCTGCAGGCAGAAAGCCAGCACCGCTATCGGCGGGAAAAACAGGTTCAGAGGCTCTCCGAACCCTCTCCCGAAGACTTCGACATCCAGATGATTGAGGATATAGAAAACATAGAAAGTAAGCCCGAGCATGGCCACCACGGGGAACTCTCCGAAACTGCGCACAAGGGAGCGTCCAACGTTTTTTATGACTTCACCGATTTTTCTCATACGAACGGTTTTTCTTCCCGCAATAATACTCATTTAGTTTCAATCTTGGAAAAAAAGTGTATCTTTGTACCCTTATTTTCCCGGCGGTGTCGGCAGGATAGTCGCGCCTAGGGATGTAAGTAATTGATTATAAATCATAAAGATAATAAAAATGCAAAGCAAAGGTGCAATCAGATTGGTGGCGATACTTCTCGCCCTGGCCTGTATCTGGCAGCTCTCCTTCACGGTGATTACCCGCCTTCAGGAGAAAAAGGCTGCCGAGCACGCAGCGGTCAAGGCGGAGCAGTTCGTCGCTGAAAACGCCGTCGCCGAAGACGTTCGCGAGTTCGTCCTCGACTCGGTGGCCGCAGTGCGTAACAGAGCCTACATCGATTCAATTTCCAACGAAAAAGTCTTCCTCGGCTACACGTTCCAGGACGTGAAGGAGAAGGAGATCAACCTCGGCCTCGACCTCAAGGGCGGTATGAACGTCATGCTTCAGGTCCAGCTCGAGGACCTCGTAAGGGCCCTTTCCGGAGGCTCCACTGACCCTGACTTCCTCAAGGCCATGGAGACCGCCAAGGCCGGCAACGTCAACTCCAGCGCCGACTTCATCGGCCTGTTCGCCTCCGCATGGGAGGAGCAGACCGGCGGCCGCCATCTCGCAGAGATCTTCGGTACCTACGAGCTCCGCGAGAAGGTAAAGCCCGAGTCCACGAACGCTGAGGTCGTCAATGTCATCCGCGGCGAGGCCAAGAGCGCGATTGACAACTCGTTCAACGTGCTCCGCAACCGTATCGACCGTTTCGGCGTGACCCAGCCCAACATCCAGGCCGTCGGAAACAGCGGCAAGATCCTCATCGAGCTCCCGGGCGTCAAGGACCCGGAGCGCGTAAGGAAGCTCCTCCAGGGCACCGCTTCCCTCGAGTTCTGGCCGACCTTCACCTCCAATGAGGTCGACCTCCAGGCCGTCGACGCCTACATTGCGGAAGTTTTCCGCAACACTGGCGACACGGTGGCCATCTCCAGGGAGTTCTCCTCCGCCGCCGACTCCATCAAGGTCGCCAGCGAGGAGTACGCGAAGGCCCACCCGCTCTTCTCCGTCCTCAACCCTTCAGGCTGGAACAACGCCTGCATCGGTTTCGCCTCCGGCGTTGACACCGCGACGGTCAACAAGTACCTCGCGATGGCCTCCGACTACCTCCCCCAGGGTTTCCGCGGTCTCTGGACCGTCCACCCTTCGGAGTTCGTCAAGGACGGCAACGTCTATGAGCTCGTAGCCATCAAGTCGACCTCCCGTGACGGCAAGGCCCCTCTCGACGGCGGTGTCGTGACCGACGCCCGCGTCGAGTTCGGCAGCGCCAACCAGGGCAACCCTTCGGTTTCGATGTCGATGAACGCGGAAGGCGCCACCATCTGGGCCCACCTGACCAAGGACAACATCGGCAAGCAGATCGCCATCGTCCTCGACGGCCTCGTCTATTCCTATCCTAACGTCCAGAACGAGATCTCCGGAGGCAACTCCCAGATCACCGGCAACTTCGACGTCCAGGAAGCGGAAGACCTTGCCAACGTCCTCAAGTCCGGTAAACTTCCCGCCCCTGCGACCATCATCCAGGAGCAGGTTGTCGGTCCTTCCCTCGGTAGCGCTTCCATCAGGGCGGGTCTCATCTCCTTCCTGATCGCTTTCTGCCTGGTGCTCATCTACATGGTGCTCTTCTACCAGGGAGCCGGCCTCATCGCCGACCTTGCGCTTCTGACCAACGTCCTCTTCCTCTTCGGCACCCTCGTTTCCTTCGGCGCCGTCCTCACCCTGCCGGGTATCGCAGGTCTCGTCCTGACCCTCGGTATGGCCGTGGACGCCAACGTCATTATCTACGAGCGTATCAAGGAAGAGCTCGCCGCAGGAAAGGGCTTCTCGAAGGCCGTGGCTGACGGCTACTCCAACGCCTACTCCGCCATCATCGACGGTCAGCTCACGACCCTCCTTACCGGTGTGATCCTCGCGATCTTCGGCTCCGGCCCCGTCCAGGGCTTCGCGACGACCCTCATCATCGGTATCGTCACCTCCGTCGTGACCTCCATCTTCATCACGAGGCTCGTCATTGACGACCGCATCGCCCGCGGCAAGACCGTTTCCTTCTCCAACGCCATCTCCAGGAACTTCCTGAAGAACACCCACGCCGACTTCCTCGGCGCGAGGAAGTGGTCCTACATCGCCTCCGGCGCCCTCATCGTCATCGCCATCCTTTCCATCAGCATCAAGGGCTTCACCTACGGCGTCGATTTCACCGGCGGCCGTACGTTCGTCGTCCGCTTCGACCAGGCCGTCACCGCAGAGCAGGTGAGGGCTGCAGCCGAGGACGAGTTCGACGGTGCTGTCGAGGTCAAGCAGTTCGGCGGCGAGAGCCAGATGAAGATCACGACCCAGTACAAGATCGACAACGAGTCCTCCGAGGTTGACGCCGAGGTCGAGCAGAAACTCTTCAACGCACTCCAGGGCTTCTACAAAGAGCCCGTGCAGTTTGACGATTTCCGCAACACGCTCAACAACCCCAACGGCATCATCTCCTCCGACAAGGTCGGTCCTACCATCGCGCGCGACATCCAGCGCAGCGCAATCATCTCCGTCCTCCTCGCCCTCCTCGGTATCTTCGCTTACATAGCGTTCCGTTTCAAGGGCTGGACGTGGGGACTCGGCGGTGTCGTCTCCCTTGCCCACACCGCGATCATCGTCATCGGCTTCTTCTCGCTGTTCTCGGGTATCCTCCCGTTCAACCTCGACGTCGACCAGACCTTCATCGCGGCTATCCTGACCATCATCGGTTACGCAATCAACGATAACGTCGTTATCTTCGACCGTATCCGTGAATACAGGACCCTGCACCCCAATGCAGACCTCAAGGAGAACACCAACACCGCTCTCAACGCGACCCTTACCCGTACGGTCAACACCTCCGTCACGACCCTCCTCCCTATGATCGCCATCGCGATCTGGGGCGGTGAGTCCATCAGGGGCCTTGCCGTCGCCCTCTGCATCGGTATCATCATCGGTACTTACGCTTCCATCATGATCGGTACCCCGGTCATGTACGACGCGACCGTTGGCGCCGCCAAGAGGAAGGCCGCAAAAACCGCGAAGAAATAATTGAATTTCAACGCGTTGTAAAAAGACCGGAAATTCCGGTCTTTTTTTTTGCACCTCGCCCTCCCTTTTACTATCTTTGTTTTCCAACTCATATAAGACCTATGCCGTTTACCCACCTTCACGTCCACACCCAGTACTCGATCCTCGACGGGCTCTCCACTATGAAAGACCTTTTCAAAAGGGCCGATGAGCTCGGCATGACCTCCCTCGCCATAACCGACCACGGAAACCTCTATGGCGTCAAGGAGTTCTTCAAGGTGGCCTCGAAGTACCCCGGCGTGAAGCCCATCATCGGCTGTGAGGTCTATGTGACCAAAGGGGACCACAGGCGCAAGGAGAAGGGATACTTCCACCTTATCCTCCTCGCGAAGAACCTCCAGGGCTACTACAACCTCGTCAAGATAGTCTCCACCGCCCACATCGAGGGCATGTACTACCGCCCGAGAGTCTCCCGCGAGGTTATTGAAAAATACCACGAAGGACTCATCTGCTCCTCCGCCTGCATGGCCGGCGAAGTGCCGAGAGCCATCATCGCAGGCGACGAAGCCGCCCTTGACGAAGCCATCAGCTGGCACAAGAGGGTCTTCGGCGACGACTACTACCTCGAGGTCATGCTCCACAAGACCGAGGTGACGGACCTCCCCCCGGAGGCCTACGAAAAGGTCATCGACGTCTATCACAAGCAGATGATATATAATAAGGAGATCTTCGCCCTCGGCGAGAAGTACGGCATCAAGGTCATCGCGACCAACGACGTCCACTTCGTCCGCAAGGAGGACGGCCCGGTCCACGACCGCCTCATCTGCGTCTCCACCAACTCCTACCTCGACGACCCGAGCCGCCTGCGCTACACCCAGCAGGAATACCTCAAGTCGGAAGAGGAGATGCTGGCCCTGTTCCCGGATCACCCTGAAGCCATCTACAACACCATGGAGATCGCGGACAAGGTCGAATCCTACAGCATCGACCGCGACCCGGTCCTTCCGCGTTATGAGATAGACAAGGACTTCCTCGCCGGCATCGACGCCGAGCTTGAGCGTTACAAGGACATTATCGACGCCGGGCGCAACGACAAGAACGGCAACTACCGCGGCGACGAATTCATCCACTCCGTCGCCTACCTGTGTCACCTGACCTACCGGGGCGCCCACGAGCGCTACGGAGAGGTCCTTACCGACGAGCAGAAGGAGAGGATCGAATTCGAGCTCAAGACCATCTGCAGGATGGGTTTCCCGGACTACTTCCTCATAGTGCAGGACTACATAGCCGCCTCGCGTGCAAGAGGCTGCTTCGTCGGGCCCGGGCGTGGCTCCGCCGCAGGAAGCGTCGTCGCCTACTGCCTACGCATCACGAACCTCGACCCCATCAAGTACCAGCTCCTGTTCGAGCGTTTCCTTAACCCGGACCGAGTCAACATGCCTGATATCGACGTTGACTTCGAGGACCTTTCCGTAGCTCACGAATACGTCGAAAAGCGCTACGGCGCCGACCACGTCTCCCGCGTCATAACCTTCGGCACGATGGCCGCCAAAAGTTCCATCAAGGATGTCGCGAGGATCAGCCGAGTGTCGATTGAGGAGTCCAACAGGCTCTCGAAGCTCGTCCCGGACCGCCTGACCGACAAGAAGGAGAGGGAGTACCCCTTCAACCCCAAGTTCGACAAACTCAAGCCCGGCTTCAAGACCATCCAGAAGGAGGTGGAGGAGGATGACCCTTCCGTCCCCGGCGGCAAGATAAAAGTGACAAAGACTTTCCAGGTCGGCCTCGAAGACGTGGATATAACGAAGGTGACCCTGCGCGACTGCGCCCGCCTCGCCCCGGAATTCATCAACGAACTCAACAACGGCAGCGAGCTAAACAGGGAGGTCCTCCGCTACGCGATGGCCCTCGAGGGCAGCGTACGCCAGGTCGGCGTCCACGCCTGCGCGACCATCATAGGCCGCGGCGACCTCACCGATTATCTCCCCCTCTCGACCGCAAAGGACAAGGACACGGGAGAAGACGTCCGCATCTCACAGTACGACGGCCACTACATCGAGGATGTCGGCATGCTCAAGATGGACTTCCTCGGGCTCTCCACCCTCTCCATCATCCACAACTGCCTCAACCTCATCAAGGAGCGCTACGGCAAGGACATCGACATAGAAGCCATCCCCATCGACGACAAGGAGACCTTCGAACTCTTCAGCCGCGGAGACACCGTCGAGGTCTTCCAGTTCGAGTCCGAAGGCATGAAGAGCTGGCTCCAGAAGCTCCACCCTGAACGTTTCGAGGACCTCATCGCAATGAACGCCCTCTACCGGCCGGGTCCTATGGACTATATTCCGAATTTCGTCAACCGGAAGCTCGGGACGGAGACCATCGAGTACACCCTCCCGGAAATGGAGAAATACCTCCAGGACACCTATGGCGTCACTGTCTATCAGGAGCAGGTCATGCTTCTGTCGCAGGAGCTCGCCGGCTTCACCAAAGGCGAAGCGGACAAGCTCCGCAAGGCGATGGGCAAGAAGCAGATCGACGTCCTTAACTCTCTGAAGGACAAGTTTATGACGGGCGGTCACAAAAACAAGCATCCCGAAAAGACCCTCGACAAAATCTGGAAAGACTGGGAGAAGTTCGCCCAGTACGCCTTCAACAAGTCCCACTCGACCTGCTATGCCTGGGTCAGCTACCAGACCGCCTGGCTCAAGTGCCACTACACCCCTGAATTCTTCGCCTCATGCCTCAACAACGCCAAGAGCATGGACGACATCACTAAGATAATCGACGACTGCAAGGCCCACAAGATCAAGGTTCTCAGCCCGGATGTCAATGAAAGTACCTCCCAGTTCTCCGTCAACTCCGACGGCAACATCCGCTACGCCCTCTCTGCAATGAAGGGCTTCGGCGCCAATATAGTGGACGCCATTGTCGCCGAGAGAAAGAGCGGCGGCCTTTTCGCCGACATATTCGATTTCGTGGAAAGGATGGGGACCTCGGTCAACCGGAAGAGCCTCGAAATCCTCGTCTATTCCGGCGCGTTCGACAGCTTCGGCGTCTCCCGCCGCCGCTACACCGCCCAGAAGGGCAAGGACGGCCCCATGTTCCTCGACGACCTTTCCCGCTACGGCGAGCTCTTCCAGAACAACACTATCGACGCCTCGACCTCCCTCTTCGGCGAAGTCGAAGAGCTGAAGCCGACCCGTCCGGACCTTCCCCCGGAGGTCCCGGCCGACGACTCCCTTTTCTTCCTGCAGAAAGAGAAAGAGTTCGTCGGGCGCTACCTTTCCTCGCACCCCCTCGACAGCTACGATTTCGAGTTCAAGACCTTCGTCACTCATCCCCTCGCAAGCATCCCTGACGCCGTTGCGGAGGCCGACGCCGCGAAGAAGGGGCCGGTCAAGATCACTTTTGCCGGCATAGTGACCGACGTCCAGAGCGCTACCGACAAAAACGGAAAGCCCTACGCAAGGGCGAAGCTGGAAGACTACAGCGGCATCTACGAAATAGCCCTTTTCAGCAAGGACTACGAGAATTATCTCTCCTATCTTAAACTCCACGAGTCGCTTTTCGTGGAAGCGGAAATCAAGGAGAGATATTTCCTCCGTCCCGAAGAAAAGGCGGCGGGGAAGACAGTACCCTACACCGTAAGGCTCTCCGGCATCAAACTCCTCGGCAACGTCACCGAAGAGAAAGTCTCCGACTTCTCGTTCGACCTTTCGACCTCGATGCTGTCGCCCGAGTTCCGCGCAAACCTTGTCTCAGTGCTGAAGCGTCACAAGGGCAATATCCCGCT
Organism: uncultured Bacteroidia bacterium; assembly: GCA_902791945.1. Classification (GTDB taxonomy): domain Bacteria; phylum Bacteroidota; class Bacteroidia; order Bacteroidales; family UBA932; genus Cryptobacteroides. The sequence continues at coordinate 1,776 of CADAXR010000033.1, read as the reverse complement.
CAACATATTCCTCATCGACGAGAAGACAGGCTACCGCATACGCTTCTTCTCGAAAGGCTACAGGGTGAGCGTTACGAGCGGGCTGATAAATGATTTGAAGGCTCTCGGGATTGTCCGCTGCGAGCCCAAGCTGAAGTAGTCCCCCTAGAAGACGAGGACCGCCGCTATCGGATAGTGGTCCGAGATGAATTTCCTACCGTCGTACTCCTTGCGTATGGTCTTGTAGGACGGGCAGGAGGAGAATCCCTTGATATAGATGTAGTCAATCACCGACTCATTCATCTTTCCCCAGCCGTTGAAGGTCGCGAGGTTGTCTGTCTTGACCGCAACGTCACGGGCAGAATCCATTTTCTTGTTCAGATCCACGAGGCAGGGATCGTCCGGCGTCACATTGAAGTCGCCGGTAAGGACCATCGGGTACCCCTGGGGGTTGATGCTGTCTATGCGGCTGACGATGAGGGCGAGGCCGTTCTTCCTGGCCTCCTTGCCGACATGGTCGAGGTGAGTGTTGACGTAGTAGAATTTCTTGCCGCTCTTTTTATCCTTGAGAAGGGCCCAGGTCGCAGTGCGCTTGCACTTTGCGTCCCAGCCGAACGAAGGCTTCTCGGGGGTCTCGCTGAGCCAGAAGGTACCCCACTTAAGGAGTTTGATCCTTTTCTTGTTGTAGAAAATGCTCATGTGTTCGCCCTGGTGCTTGCCGTCTTCTCGTCCGACGCCGACGCTCTTGTAGAAGCCCGGGTACTCGGTCAGGTACTTGACCTGGTAGTCGTAGGCCTCCTGAACGCCGAAGACATCCGGCTTCTGGTCGTCCAGCATCATTGCGGAGGCGGGGTAGCGGTACTTCCAGGAATTGGTACCGTCGTCCGCTTTGCCGAGGCGGATGTTGTAGGACATGACCTTGAGTGAATCAGCGCCGAATGCCGAGATGGCGGCGAGGGCGACGATGATTGAAAGAATTGCCTTTTTCATTTTTTGAACATTTTCACAAAAATAACCAAATCCCCCGAATATTTTTGTAATTTTGTAGAGATATGGGTAAAGAAAGTTTTTCCGATATAGGCAAAAATGCTGCCATAAGCCGCCTCTTCGAGGGGAGCGGATTCGATCCGTGGGAGGATCTCTCCTTCCGGCCCGAGCCCAAGAGCTCGGTCCTGTCGTTCCAGAAGACATTTATCGAAGGGACGGATTTCGACCTCGTCTATTTCCCCCTGAAGCACCTCGGCTATAAATGCGCCGCCGCCGTGCTCGGCGAGCTTTCGGCCGCCCGGGCCGCTGCGAAGACGGTTTCCGCCGTCCTCGGCGTCTCTTCAAAGCTCGATTTCAGCGAGGTAAGGGAAGTCTGGAGCGGGATTGCCGCCGCCGCAAAGGAGTTCGGCGCCGCAAAGGCCGGCCTGGACCTCGTTCCCTCGCAGAACGGCCTTTCCATCAGCATTGCGGCCTCCGGGGAGCTCTCCTTCGAGATCTCCGCGAGGACCCCTTCGCCCGCCAGTAAGGACATCCTCTGTGTCTCCGGCCGCCTCGGCGCCGCGTACCTCGGTCTGCAGGTTCTGGAAAGGGGCAAGAAATCCTTCGAAAGCGGTTCCGCTCAGGAAAGCCTGGAGAAATACAAGATGTTCGTAGGAGCCTACCTGAAGCCCGAAATGGACTCCGACGTGCCCTCAAGGCTCCTCAAGGAAGAGATATTCCCCTCGGCCGGCGTTCTCGTGACAAGGGGCCTCGCCGACGCCGTAAAGCGGCTCGCCTCCAGGACCGGCCTCGGCGCCAAGGTCTATGCCG
>CADAXR010000032.1 GCA_902791945.1 uncultured Bacteroidia bacterium | reverse complement strand
CTCATCGCTTCAGTGGGAGGGAAGGAGACGGCTTCCCTTATGGGATTGCCGGTGAGGATTATTTTCTCCGCCGGGAAGAAGCGCTCCATGCCTTCGTAGGCGACGCAGATCTTCGCGACCCTTTTCCCGAGTATCTTGTTGGTGAGCCCGGCAAAGCCGTTCTGCTCCTGGATGAGGGAAGGAATTCCCATGGAGGTGGCGGCCCACAGAAGAGGGGCGCTGGCGTATCCGCCGACGCCGATTGCGATGTCTGGCTTGAACTCGCGGATTATCCTTTTCGCCCTGCGGATGCTCTCCAGGACCTTGAACGGCACTTTTATGGCGCCGATAAGATTCTGCAGCGACAGCTGGCGCTGGAGCCCGATGATGGGCAGCCCGACAATCTTGAATCCGGCTGCAGGGACTTTTTCCATCTCCATCTTGCCCTCGGCGCCGACAAAGAGGATCTCGTTGTCGGGATTGAGTTCTTTCAGCTTGCCCGCGATGGACACGGCCGGGAAAATGTGTCCCCCGGTCCCGCCGCCGCTGATAATGATTCTCATTGCAGGATAATTACTCATTTTCAAGGTCTTCTAGTTCTTCAAGCCCGTCTTTGACGTGGTCGTCGGACGGCGTCTCGGCCGGTGTGGTTACTATGAGCGGGGCCGCGTTCTCCTCTTCCTTTTTGAGCCTGTTCTGCACTATGCGGCTGATGGAGAGTATCACTCCGAAGGCGAAACTGAACACAAGGTAGGATGAGGTGCCGTGGCTGATCATCGGGAGGGTCTGCCCGGTCTGCGGGGCCAGGTGCACGTTGATGAGTATGTGCATGAAGGCTTGGGCGGTGATGAGCAGGCAGAGGCTACCTGCGCAGACTTTTCCGTAGTAGTCCGAGCAGTTTTTGGATATGAGGGCCCCTCTCGCGAGGAGGCTCAGGTAGAGGAGCATAACGACGATACCGCCGAAGATGCCGTATTCTTCTATAATAAAACTGTACATATAGTCGCCGAAGATGACGGCTACTATGTAGCGCTGGTTGCTCCTGCCTGCACCGCGGCCGAACCAGCCTCCGTCCTTGATGGCGAGAAGGGCTCCGACCTGCTGCCTCTCCTTGTCGAGGGCGACCTGGAACTCCCTGCTGGCGCGCGGGGCGTTCAGGATTTTCTCCATATTGCTGTCGTGGTCGGTGTCGAGACGGCCTATGGCGGTCACGACCCTGCCGGAGAAGGGCATTATCTTACCGGATTTCTTGTAGACCCCGATGGCGGTGCCGAACCAAAGTCCGACTATTGCGGCGAGGATGATGATTTCTCCAATACGGACGCCTCCGACGAAGATTATGAGGGCCATGATTGCGGCGAAGAACAGGGCGGACGAGGTGCCGCCGTCCATCATAAGGACGGTAGTGAGGATGACCGGAAGGTAGATGTAGAACATCTTTTTCCAGAACTCGGTGTCCATCCAGCGCATCTTTTCGTACTTCGACACGATGTGGTTGAGGATGGTGAAATTGTCCGTCCTGAGCGCATCGACGGCCCAGGCGAGGTACATCACCATCAGCACCTTTATGACCTCATAGACGTGGATCTGGAGGCCGAACACCGTGAGGATGCGCCATGCTCCGTTGATCGAAGCGGCCTTGGCGAACGGCAGCCTGATGTGTGCCACAAGCATGATCAGCATGAGGAAGGACACGGCGAATCCCCACTGGGAAAGCCACTGGAAGACCTTCATGTTCTTCACCATGCAGACCGCCACTATGACGCCGATGCCGGCAAGGGCGACTATCATCTGCGTGCCGACGATGGACATGCGGCTGCTGCCCGTCTCGAGGGCCAGCAGCGAAGAGGATGAGAAGACGGAAAGTATGGATATCATCGCGAGCAGGATGACCACTATCCAGATCACCCTGTCTCCCGGAAGGAGTTCGAAGAACCTTGCTATCCCTTTTTTCTTCTCTTCCGCCATTACAGTGCCCTCACAGCTGCTTTGAATTGTTTTCCGCGGTCCTCATAGCTGGTGAAGAGGTCGAAGCTCGCGCAGCAGGGGCTGAGGAGCACGACGTCGCCTGCTTCGGCAAAGCCGGCGGCGGCTTTTACCGCCTCGGCAGCCGAAAGCGTGTCGACCATTTTGTCTTCACCTACGATGTCGCCGAATGCGGCATGGAGTTTCTCGTTGTGGACTCCGAGGCAGACGATGGCTTTGACTTTCTCCTTCACGAGGTCCTGGAGGACGGAGTAGTCGTTGCCCTTGTCCTTGCCGCCGGCAATCCAGACGACCGGCTTGGTCTGGCACTCGAGCGCGTACCATGCCGAGTCGACGTTGGTCGCCTTGGAGTCGTTGATGTAGAGGACGTCCTTTATGCTGAGGACGGGCTCCAGGCGGTGCTCGATGGGCTGGAAGGTCGCGAGGGACTCGCGGATGACCTTGTTGTCTATGTCCATCGCCTTGGCGGCGAGGGCCGCGGCCATCGAATTATAGACGTTGTGGCGGCCGCCGAGGGCGAGTTCCTTGAGATAGAGCTCGGTCTCGTCCTTCTCGACGCGGAGGACGATCTTGTCTTCGCGGAGGAACGCTCCCTGCTCGAGCTCCTTCTCCTGGGAGAAGGGCAGCTTCTTGCAGCGGAGGACGATGTCGTCGAGATGACGGATGGTAATCTCGTCGTCGCTGTCGAAGATGAAGCAGTCGTCCTTGGAGAGGTTCTTAGTGATTTTGAACTTCGCCCTTATGTAGTTTTCGAAGTTGTTGTCGTAGCGGTCGAGGTGGTCGGGGGTGATGTTGGTGATGATGGCGATGTCCGGCTTGAAGTCATAGATGTCGTCAAGCTGGAAACTGCTGATCTCCAGGACATAGTAATCATGCTGCTCGGTCGCGACCTGATAGGCGTAGGACTTGCCTATGTTGCCGCCGAGGCCGACGTTGAGGCCGGCGTTGGAAAGCAGGTAGTAGATCAGCGAGGTCGTCGTCGTCTTGCCGTTGGAGCCGGTGACGCAGATTTTCTTCGCGTTGTCGTAGCGCGAAGCGAACTCTATCTCGGAGACGATGTGCTTTCCGGCCGAACGGAGTTTCTGTATCATCGGAGCCGTCTCGGGGATGCCGGGGCTCTTTACGATCTCGTCCGCACCGAGGATGAGCTCCTCGCTGTGGCGGCCTTCCTCGAAGGGAATATCCCACTTGCGGAGTTCTTCCGCATAGCTGTCCTTTATCTTCCCGCAGTCGGAAAGAAACACTTCCTGTCCTTTTACTTTCGCGAGCACCGCGGCCCCGATGCCGCTCTCTGCTCCTCCTAAAACCGCAATTTTCATATCTTATCTTACCTTAAGCAACGCTAATGTGGCGACGGCGAGTATGATGCCGACGATCCAGAAGCGGGTTGTAATCTTTACTTCGTGGTGGGCGCGGGCCGGCGAGGTGATCGCGGCCGGGATGCCCTCTTTCTGATAGTGGTGGTGGAGGGGAGTCATCTTGAAGATGCGGCGCCCCTCGCCGTATTTTTTCTTGGTGTACTTGAACCATCCCCTCTGGAGAAGCACTGAAAGGCTCTCGACGAAGAAGATGCCGCAGAGGAGGGGCAGAAGCAGCTCCTTGCGGATGAGGACGGCGCTCACTCCGATGATGCCGCCGATAGTGAGGCTTCCGGTGTCGCCCATGAAGACCTGGGCGGGGTAGGAGTTGTACCAGAGGAAACCCACAAGGGCGCCGGTGAAGGCCGCCATGAAGATGGCGATCTCACCGGTACCCGGAATATACATTATATTAAGATAGTCTGAATTGACAAGGTTGCCGCTGAGCCACGCCAGGATGCCTATCACGACGCCCACTATGGCGCTCGTCCCGGCCGAGAGGCCGTCGAGGCCGTCGGTGAGGTTGGTGCCGTTGGAGCAGGCGGTGATGACAAGGATGATCATGATGACGTAGATGGCCCACTTGGTGTACCAGCCCCAGACGCCCTTGAAGGGGGAGAGCCACTTGTAGTCGAATTCGTGGTTCTTGACGAAGGGGATGGTCGTCTTGGTGTTCTTGACGACGTCCTCGGAGGAGGTCCTCATTACGACGGCTTCCTCCTCAACCGTCTTCACTTCCACCTTCTCGCGGACGGCGATCTCCGGGCTGAGCCACACGGTGATGGCGATGACAAAGCCGAGGCCAATCTGGGCCACGAGTTTTCCTCTCTCGCTGAGGCCTTCCTTGTTGTGGCGGAAGACTTTGATGTAGTCGTCCGTAAAGCCTATCGCTCCGCACCAGACGGTGCTGAGAAGAAGCAGGAGGACGTAGATGTTGGTGAGGTCGCAGAAGAGGAGGGCGCCGAAGAGGATGGAGGCGATGATGATGACGCCGCCCATCGTCGGGGTGCCTTTCTTCTGGATCTGACCGTCGAGGCCGAGGTCGCGGATGGTCTCGCCGATCTGTTTTTTCTGGAGCAGGTCGATGATCTTCTTGCCCGCTATGAGGGCGAAGAGGACTGCGGAAACGCTGGCGAGGATGACCCTGAAGGAGATATAGTGCATCAGGTTCATTCCCGGGATGTCAAGACCGATCCGGTCGAAGTATTGGAAAAGGTGGTATATCATATCTCAGCCTCCTTGAACACCTCGGAGAGGATTTCCCTCTCGTCGAAGTGTTTCTTTTCTGTTCCTGTAATCTGGTATGTTTCGTGGCCTTTGCCGGCGAGAAGGACGGCGGCTCCGTCCTTCGCCGTCATTATGGCGGTACGGATGGCTTCCTTGCGGTCCTCGATGAAAAGAGATTTCGCAAGTCCCTTCGGGGAGAAGCCCGTGCGGATTTCCGCTATGATGTCAGAGGTCTTCTCGGTGCGGCTGTTGTCGGAAGTGACTACTATCCTGTCGGCGTATTTCTCCGCCACGGCGGCCATTTCGGGACGTTTGGTCCTGTCGCGGTCTCCTCCGCAGCCGAAAAGGCAGACGAGCTGCTTGTCGCAGGCCGTCTCGCGGAGCGTCTTGAGAACGTTCTCGAGAGCGTCCGGAGTGTGGGCGTAGTCTATAATTGCGGCGATACCGCGGGGACCGCGCATCACTTCCAGTCTGCCCTTGACGCATCCCGCTTCGGAGATGGCGACGAGGACCTCGTCGGGATCGGCGCCGAGCTCCACAGCCGTCACATAGACGGCTAGGAGGTTATAGGCGTTGTGAGCGCCGATGAGACGGACCCAGACTTCCTTGCCGTCGATGCGCAGAAGCATCCCGTCGAAGCCTTCCTCGACGATGCGGCAGGTGTGGTCCGCGAGGCCCTTCACTGCGTAGGTGACGGGCTTCGCGACGGTATTCTGAAGCATCACGAGACCGTTGCGGTCGTCGGTATTTGTGATCGCCAGGGCATCCGGAGCAAGATTGTCGAAGAAGAGTTTCTTGCAGCGGAGGTACTCGGCGAAGGTCTTGTGGTAGTCGAGATGGTCGTGGGTGAGGTTCGAGAAAATCGCCGCCTTGAAGCGGAGCCCGAAGACCCTGTCCTGCTCGAGGCCGATGGAACTTACCTCCATGAAGCAGTATTCGCAGCCTTCCTCCACCATCTCGGCAAGGAGCCTGTTGATGGTGAGGGGATCCGAAGTGGTGTTGGTCGTCTCGGTGCGGCGGCTGCCGACGAAGTTGGCGATCGTCGAGAGCAGGCCGCAGCTGTAGCCGAGCTTCGTGAAGACCTCGTGGAGGAGGGTGACGGTCGTGGTCTTGCCGTTGGTGCCGGTGATGCCGACGAGGGTGAGCTTCTGCGAGGGGTGCCCGTAGAAAGCGTCTGCGGCGAGGGCGAGGGCGCGACGTGAGTCCGCGACACGCACGGCGGCGACTCCTTCCGGAATCACTGCCGACGGGTCGTCGTAGATGACCGCCACGGCTCCGGCTCCGACAGCCTTGCCTATGTAGGCGTGGCCGTCGGAGGAGAAGCCTTTTACAGCGACGAAAAGGCTGCCCGGGGCCGCCGCACGGGAATCCTGCGTCAGAGAGACGATCTCCACGCCTTTTTCACCGCGGCATTCGACCGGGTCCAGACCTTTTATTATATCTTCAAGTCTCATTTCAGGACTATATTTACAACAGAACCTCTGGAGGCTTTGGTCCCCGGGGCCGGGGTCTGCGAGACGACGTGTCCGCTGCCTTCGTAGGTGCATTTATATCCGGCGTTCTCGGCCATATAGACTGCGTCCTTGAGACCGAGGCCCTTCAGCGCGGGTACACCCTTCAGGGTGTCCTTCGGAGGGGCTGCCATCACCGGCACTTCGCCGGATTTGGCTACCGATTCGCTCCAGCGCGTATCCATCGCGTAGACGTTGTCCACAATTTCCTTTACGGCGAGTGCCGGGGCCGTGCCTCCGTAGTAGCTCGTCCTGGAAAGATAGGAGTAGATGGTTACGAAAACGGTGTACTGAGGGTCGTCCGCAGGGAAATAGCCTGCAAAGGAACCCTGGTTTTTCATTCTTCCTTCGGCGTCGTGGTAAGCGTCGCCTTTGCGGGGCTTTTCATTGGCGGAAAGGACGACCCTGGCCGTGCCGGTCTTGCCGGCGACGGGTAGTTTGGCGTCCTTCAGCCTCCTCGCGGTACCTTCCTTCGTCACGGAGAGGAGGGCGCGCCTGAGGGTGTCGGCCGTTGCCTCGGAGCAGATTGTGCCGAGGTCCGACGGTCCGTGTTTTTCTATGACCTTGCCGTTGCGCTCGAAACTCTCGATGAGGTAGGGCTTCATCATCCTGCCCCTGTTTGCTAGGGCGTTGTAGAAGGTCGCGACGTGGAGCGGGCTCACGGCGATGCCGTATCCGTAGGCTACGGTGCCGAGGGTGAGTTTGTTCCAGTATTTCGAGCCGGGAGCGGTCACCTGGGGCGTTCCGAGGCCGGGGATGTCGAAGTCGAACCTCCCGGAGAACTGGTATTTGTCTATGTGGTCGAAATATTTCTGCGGATTGGAGCCGTAGTATTTCGTCGCGAGATACGTAAATACGTAGTTGGAGGAAATCTCGAAGCCGTGGAGGACGGTGATGTGCTTCCTTCCGGTCTGCCTTTCGTAGTCACGGATGTGGTCGTCCAGGTTGTAACCGCCCTTGACGATGCCGCCGTTAGTCGGGATGCTGTCAGTGAGGTTCTTGACGTAGCCGTCTTCGACGAGGGAGGTCAGGGCGACCGTCTTGAACACGGAGCCCTGCTCGCCGACCTGCCCGAGGGCGAGGTTGTACCTTTCTTCAAGCGGGCTGCCGGAGGTGGTGTCCCTCTGGAGATTCACCATTGCACGCACTGCGCCTGTCTTCACGTCGAGGATGATCGCGCAGGCGGCCCCGATCTTGGGGTCGTCCTCGATCTGACGGCGAAGGGCCTTGTCGGTGATGTCCTGGAGGTCGACGTCGATGGTCGTGCGTATATCCATCCCGTCAACGGCCTTGACGGAAGCGGAGTCGGCGTTGTGGACCATCTTCAGCTTGTCTGTAACTCTCAGCCACTCGTAGCCGTCCACTCCGTGGAGCTCGGAGTCGTATTTGCCTTCGATACCGATATTTTTCGACGCACCGGCGTCGGAATTGCTCTTCACATAGCCGATGGTCCGGCGTGCGATGCCGCCGTAGGGATATATCCTCGAGTCGCGCTTTTCGGTTATGATGCCGCCCTTGTAGGCTCCGCCGCAGAAGAGGGGGAGTGCGGTCGCTTTCAGGTAGGTCTCGTGGTCGATGGGATAGCCGATCTTGACATACTGCCTGCCGTTGTCCCTGCCGGAGATGATGAGGTCGTAGTACTCGTCGCCGGTCTTGTCGCGGTAGATGGCCGCAAGGCCTCTCGCGAGCTCCAGAGCTTCGTTCCTCCAGACGGTCTCCAGCGAATCGCCCTTGGGGGCTTCGCGGTACTCGGCCTTCCTCACGGTGCAGTCCATATAGATCTGATAGAGGGGCTTGGATGTCGCGAGGATGCGGCCGTCACGGGCGAGAATGTCGCCCCGGCGCGGCTCGTCCACCCTTTTCAGAACCCTGGGCCTGAAAAGTCTCTCTATCTTCGGGTCCACTTTGTAGAAATAGTGGATGTTAACGAGGGCGGCGATCACCACGACGGCGACCACAAGGAAGATGACATAGATAAGGTACAGAGTCACGCTGACCCTGTCCTTTCCACCTAGAATCTTGTCCTTTATGGCCTGTCGTCTCTGTCCCATCGTTACTTTTTTCTGATGGCGGTTACCGGTTTTTCCGGGCGGCGGAGGTCGGAACCGAGTTTTTCAAGGTTCTGCTCAGTCACCCTTATGCTGTAGAGCTCTTCGAGCTCGGCGCGCTTTTCGGCGCAGTAAATCTCAAGCGAGGCGAGTTCCTTGCGGTTGTTCTCAACCTTGGTGAGGGTCTTGTCAATCCTCATCGAGACCCATATGCAGAGCCAGATGAGGAAGAAAGTGTAGAGAATGTGGACAAAGTACTTGTCCGCGTGGAGCTTGAGGACGAGGTCGCCCTTGAAAAGGGAGACGAAGAAATTGCCCACGGTCACAAGGGCGTCCTTTACGGTGAATTTCCTTTTCTCTTCCATCACTGCTCCTCCATTTTCTCCGCTATCCTGAGCTTGGCGCTCCTGGATCTGGTGTTCTTTGAAATCTCGTCCTCGGAGGGGACTATCGGCTTGCGGTTCACAGCCTCCAGAGGGGCGTGGATCCTTCCGAACATGTCCTTTTCCTCCTTCCCGTCGGTCCGGCCGGTCTTGATGAAGTTCTTGACCATGCGGTCCTCGAGGCTGTGGTAGGTTATGACCACGAGCCTGCCGCCTGTTTTCAGCGACCTTGCCGCTCCGTCGAGGAATTTCTCGAGGGAACGCATCTCGTCGTTGACTTCGATGCGGAGGGCCTGGCAGACCTTGGCGAGGTACTTGTGGGGGGCGGCTTTCGGAGTCACCCTCTCGAGGGCGGCCGTGAGGTCGCCGGTCGTGAGGATGGGCTTCGAGGCCCTCGCTTCCACGACGCAGCGCGCCGCCTTCCTGGCGTTCTCCACCTCACCGTAGAGACGGAAAATCCTCTCGAGTTCCTCTTCGGAGGCGCTGCCGACGATGTCGGCCGCCGTCTTCCCGCCCTCGCGGTTCATCCTCATGTCCAGCGGCGCGTCGAACCTGAACGAGAAACCCCTTTCGGGCGTATCGAACTGGTGTGACGACACCCCGAGGTCCGCCAGTATTCCGTCGAACCCTCGGTCTCCGCCTTTTCTCCTGCCGCCATCTCTCTCCTCACCGTTCCCTTCGCCTCCGTTTCTCCTGCCGCCATCTCTATCCTCACCGTTCCCTTCGCCTCCGTTTCTCCTGCCGCCATCTCTCTCCTCGCCAGCCCCTTCATTGCCCGCGCTGCCGAGGAGCAGCCGGCAATAGTTCTCAATGAAGCGGAAGTTGTTGTGTATGAGAGTGAAACGCGGATCGGCCGGGGCGTTGCCGAGGGCGTCACCGTCACGATCGAAGGCGATGAGCTTTCCGCGCGGATTTAAGCGTGAAAGTATCGCGGCGGTGTGTCCACCGCCTCCGAATGTGGCGTCTGCGTATGTTCCTTCGGGGTTGGAGATGAGGGCGTCAATGCTCTCTGACAGCATCACCGGGGTATGATAGGTCGACATTCCTGCTTCCTCCTACCTTTGGCGGGAAGCGAGTTCGGCTGCTGTCTTTCTGAAGCTTTCATCATCGGGCAAGGCTGACTCGCGTCTTTCCTTGTCCCAGAGCTCGATCTTGTAGCCGACTCCCGCGAATGTCACCTCTTTGCTGATTCCTGCCGCTTTGAGCAGGTCTTCCGGGATGTTGAGGCGCCCGAGCTTGCCGTCGAGGACAAGTTCATAAACGTCTTCGTTGTACTTCTCCCAGAAGGCGGCGTGAGAAGGGTTAAGTTCGGTGTCAAGACCTTCGGCAATCCTGTCGGAACGCTTCACCCACTCGTCGAGCGAGTAAAGGTCGAGGCAGGCGCCGTGAACACTCTTTTTTATGATAAGCGTCGTGCCGGACTCTCCGCTGCGCTCAAGCGCGGCCCTGAAGGCGGCAGGGAACACGATGCGTCCCTTGTCGTCCACTTTTGCGCTTGCTTTTCCGTAGAATCTGGCCATTTCTTAATATTGACTGTTAACCGGGCCGTCCCATTGCGGAGCGACCCATTACTTTCACGCTGCAGGGGACAAAGGTAAGAATAATTTTCCATTTTATTACACTTTCTTCCAAAATTTTCCACAATTTTTTCAACACCTTCCCTGACGCGCCCCAGAGGGCGCTGAACGTACCTTGGGGTGCCCGAGCGCGCCTGAGATGTCTGGGGTGTCTGGGGTGTCTGGGGTGTCTGAGATGTCTGGGGTGTCTGGGGTGTCTGGGGTGTCTGAGATGTCTGTGGTGTCTGAGGTGTCTGGGGTTTGCTTGAGTGTGTATGGCTGTGTTTGAGCATGCTTGGGTGTGCCTGGGCGTTTCTGAGCGTGTTTGAGCGTGCCTAATGGGGCGGGAAAGTGCCCAATTGGAGCAAAAACGGGCGTTTTCGCTCCTAATGTGCCGTTATTCTCCCCATTGGGCACGCCTTCCCTCCCCGGCTCTCTCTCAGCCTCCCCGGTTCTCTCCTGCCTCCCCGGCTCTCTCCCAGCCTCCCCGGTTCTCTTCCAGCCTCCCCGGCTCTCTCCTGCCTCTCCGGTTCTCTTCCAGCCTCCCCGCCTCTCTTCCAGCCTCCCCGGTTCTTTCCCAGCCAGCCTCCCTCCTTCCTTTCTTCCTCCGGTTCTCTTCGGCCTCTCTCCCTGACTCTTTCCTTCCCCCCTTCCTTCCTTTTCTCCGGTTCCCCTCTCCGGTTCTTTCCCTGACTCTTTCCCTGACTCTTTCCCTGACTCTTTCCCTGACTCTTTCCCTCGGTTTCCCTCCCCGCCTCTCCGGCCCTGCTATTTTGCCGTGATGGGGATGTGAGTGTTCCCGCTCGTGCATGCCATTGCATGAGTGGGAACGTTTTCCCGGGGGTTTCGTGCCTGACCGTGCAGCGGAATGCATGAGCAGGAACACCCCGCTCTCTCGTGAGAACAGCGGCGCCCCACAGGAAGAGGGTAGCGTCCTCCCGAAAGGGGGAATTCGGAGGTGGAGTAGGTGCCCTTTGGAGATAGGGAGTCGGAGTCCTTCGGAGATAGGAGGCCGTGCCCTTCGGAGAGGGGGAGTAGGTGCCCTTCCGGAGGAGGTAGATGGTGCCACTCTGAGAGGGGTCAGAGCCATTTGGGGATAGGGAGTCGGAGTCCTTCGGAGATAGGAGGCAGTCCCCTTCTAGAAGGGCTGGTGTTCTTCAGGAGGAGGAAGTGTTCTTCAGGAGGGAGCGTTCTTCAGGAGGAGGAAGTGTTCTTCAGGAGGGGAGGGAGCGTCCTTCAGGGGAGGAGTCAGAAGAGTTTGTTGCGCGGGGTGGTGGCGACGAACTGCTTGAGGTAGAAGGGTTCGAAGTAGGCGATGTCCTCGAAGCGGGAGGCGGCGAAGGCGGCCTCGGCGAGGGGAGCCATAGCATCGGCGTGGGGGAAAACTTCTGCGAAAACGGCGTCGGGGAAGGCTTCAGAAAGGACTTCGCGGCACTTGAGCGCCCCGTCGCCGGCGAAGAGCACAGGACCGGCGCCCGAAAGTTCGCTGAAGGTGCCCTCCTCCACTACGACCGATGCCACGGGCGTGAGCTGCCTCAGGCGGGGGAGTGCGGCTCCCCGCCCGGCCGCAACACCCTGAGAGTCGGGAGAGACCGTCTCCAAAGAGGTGGGCGTGAAAGTCCTTGGGCCAGAAGAAGACCCTTCCGGGAAGACCGGCGTGGAGAGGGACGGGGAGTCAAGTGAGGTCGTCTTCAGGGAGCCGGGCGTAGAGAGGAACGGGGAGTTAAGGGAGGGCCAGTCTACTGAGAAGGTGGAGGCGTAAACCTCCATGCGGCGGGCGTCGATCATGGTGACGACGCGCCGGAATCCGCCACAGGGAGCGGTGGAGGGGGATCCGTCGGGCGCCATGGAGAAGCCGGCGGAGAGGGCCTGGGAGGTGCCAGAGGAAGTGGCGGAGAGGGCCTGGGAGGCGGCGTTGGTGCCGGTAGCAGTCGGGGTTGGAGCCTGGGAGGGGGCTGTGGCTGCGGTGGCGGTAAGGACCTGGGAGGCACCAGTGGAAGTGGCGGGGAGAGCTTGGGAGGGGGATGCGGCTGCGGCGGCGGAGAGGGCCTGGGAGGCGATGAGGGTGGAGGTGTCGAGGGCGATGAGGGGGAGGGAGGCGCCGAAGCAGAGGCCTTTGGCGGTGGAGCTGCCGACGCGGAGGCCGGTGTAGGAACCGGGGCCCTTGCTGAGGCAGACGGCGTCGCAGTCGGAGAGCTTGAGGCCGGCTTCGTCGAGCACCGCCTTCACGAGCGGGGCGGTCATCGAGGCGTGGGCGCGGGGCTCGTCGGCCCTGGCGGAGGCAACGGCGACCCCGTCAATCCCAAGCGCGACCGTGCAGTCGGCCGCCGTCGTCTCTATGAGTATGATTTTCGCCATGGAATTATTTCACTATTAACTCTTTAAGGTAGGGGAACAGGAACCAGGCGGCGGCGCGAAGGGATGAGTAGAGGACTGTGGAGTCGAGCCGCTCCGGGGAGACCATCTGGAACCGCGTGTTGAGCGCATCGAAGGACACTATGAGCACGCCGAGGATGACGGCGGTGCAAAGGAGGGCGAAAAGGATGCCGAGGAGTTTGTCCAGCCAGCCGAGCATCACGACCTTGACAAGTTTTGAAAGCAGTTTGCCGAGAAGGACCGTCGCAACGCTCACTACGGCGAGCACGAGAACGAAGGCAATGACGTTGAGCAGGGTCTCCTGAAGCTCTATCCGCGGCCTCAGCCACTCCGCCGCCACCGAGGAAAACCGGAAGGCCATCCAGACGGAGAGAAACAGCGCGATGAGAGCCGCCGCCTGCTCCAGGAAACCTTTTGATATTCCGCGGATTATGGCGGGCACAAAACAAATTGCCAGTATAATGTCTATCGTCTGCACTTTTGGTAATGAAACGGAATTTCTATATATTTGCAAATTCTAAATGCAAAAGTAGAGAAAAAATTCGATATGGCATTCAAAGAATATAAAGGTCTTGACCTTGCAGAGGCCGGAGCGGCCGTTCTGGAGAGATGGAAAAAGATGGGAGCTTTCGAAAAATCGATAGCCCTCAGGGAGGGAGCTCCGGAGTTCATCTTCTTTGAAGGTCCTCCGTCCGCCAACGGCATGCCCGGCATCCACCACGTGATGGCCCGTTCCATCAAGGACGCCATCTGCCGCTACAAGACCCAGACCGGCTATAAGGTCCTCCGCCGCGCCGGATGGGACACCCACGGCCTCCCCGTCGAGATGGGCGTCGAGAAGAAGCTCGGCATCCACAAGGAGGACATCGGCAAAAAGATTTCCGTTGAGGAATACAACAGGACCTGCCGCAGCGAGGTCATGAAATACACCTCCGAGTGGGAGACCCTCACCGACCGTATCGGCTACTGGGTCGACATGAAGGACCCCTACATCACCTACGACAACCGCTACATCGAGACCCTCTGGTATCTTCTCAAGAAGATCTACGGCAAGGGCCTTCTTTATAAGGGATATACCATCCAGCCGTATTCCCCCTCCGACGGCACCGGACTCAGCTCCCACGAGCTCAACCAGCCCGGCTGCTACAGGGACGTGACCGACACGACCGCGACCGTCCAGTTCGAAATCGTCAAGGACGGCCTCTCCCAGCCCCTCTATGGCACGGAGCCTCACCCTGCGTATTTCCTCGCCTGGACGACGACCCCGTGGACCCTTCCCTCGAACACGGCCCTCTGCGTCGGCCCCTCGATAGAGTATGTCCGCATCCTTTCCCTCAACCCCTACACCGGCGCTCCGGCGATATACATCCTCGCCGCCGACCTCGTAGGCGCCTGGTTCAACCCCAAGGGCGAGAACCTGCCTCTTGAGGACTGGGTGAAAGGCGACAAGGTAGTCCCCTGGAAGCGCCTGGAAGGCACTTTCAAGGGAAGCGAACTCGTCGGCATCCGCTACTGCCAGCTGATCCCGTGGTTCAAGCCGCTCTCCGACGGCGCGTTCCGCGTCATCCCCGGCGACTACGTGACGACCGCCGACGGTACCGGCATCGTCCACATCGCCCCGACCTTCGGCGCCGACGACAAGAGAGTCGCCGAGGCCGCAGGCGTTCCGCCGATGATGGTCCTCGACCGTGACGGCAACCAGTGCGCCCAGGTGGACCGCCAGGGCCGTTTCTGCCGTCTTGAGGACCTCGACCCCGAATATGTCAGGACCCACGTCGATCCTTCATATAAAGAATACTCCGGACGCTACGTCAAGAACGCTTATGACGATACCCTTCCCGCCGACGCGCCGACCCTCGACGTCGACCTGTCGGTTATGATGAAGGCCGACGGCAGGGCGTTCCGCATCCAGAAGCACGTCCACAGCTACCCCCACAGCTGGCGCACCGACAAGCCCGTCCTCTACTATCCGCTCGACTCCTGGTTCATCAAGGCTTCGGCGGTCAAGGACGAGATGGTCGCCCTGAACAGGGAGATAACCTGGAATCCCGAATCGACCGGCACCGGCCGCTTCGGCCAGTGGCTCGAGAACATCCAGGACTGGAACCTCAGCCGCAGCCGCTTCTGGGGCACCCCGCTCCCCATCTGGAGGACCGAGGACGGCTCGGAGGAGAAGTGCATCGGCAGCGCCCGCGAGCTCTTCGAAGAGATCGAAAAGGCCGTCGCCGCCGGCATCATGCCTTCCAACCCGCTCAAGGACAAGGGCTTCAACCCTGATGACATGTCCAAGGCCAACTACGACCTCATAGACCTCCACCGTCCTTATGTGGACAATATATTCCTCGTTTCCCCGAAGGGAAAGAAGATGGTGAGGGAAAGCGACCTCATCGACGTCTGGTTCGACTCGGGCGCGATGCCGTACGCCCAGGAGGGCCTCAGGAACCTCGGCAGCCCCCGTTTCGGCGGCACCGCCGATTTCATCGCCGAAGGCGTCGACCAGACGCGCGGCTGGTTCTACACCCTCCACGCCATCCACACGATGGTGAGCGGCACCCCGGCCTTCAGGAGGGTCATCTCCAACGGCCTCGTTCTCGACCGCGAGGGCAACAAGATGTCCAAGCGTCTCGGCAACGCCGTCGATCCCTTCGGCCAGATCGACAAGTTCGGCCCGGATCCCGTGCGCTGGTACATGCTGACCAACGCCCAGCCCTGGGACAACCTCCGCTACGACGAGGCCGGAGTGGACGAGGTGCGCCGCAAATTCTTCGGCACCCTCTACAACACCTACTCCTTCTTCGCCCTCTACGCCAACGTCGACGGCTATGACCCGGCCGCGCCGAAGGTCCCCTACGCCGAAAGGCCGGAGATGGACCGCTGGATCGTCTCGCTGCTCAATACCCTTATATTAAAGGTACGCGAAGCCTACGAGGATTACGACGTGACCCTCGCCGGCCGTCTCATCCAGGACTTTGTCTGCGACAACGTCTCCAACTGGTACGTCCGTCTCTGCCGCAAGCGCTTCTGGGGCGGCGGCATGACCCCCGACAAGAAGGCAGCCTACGACACCCTTCACGAGGTTCTCGTCAAGGTAGCCATGCTTTCGGCCCCCATCGCGCCGTTCTATATGGACCGCCTCTGGACGGATCTCACCGGCGAAGACGGCAGCGTCCACTTCACCTGTATGCCGGAGGCCGACATGAGCCTCATCGACAGCGCCCTCGAGGAGACGATGTCCATCGCCCAGACCGCTTCGTCGATGGTCCACGCCCTCCGCAAGAAGGTCGGCATCAGCGTCAAGCAGCCTCTCTCCAAGATGCTCGTCCCCGTAATCTCGGACGCTCTCAGGGAAAGGCTCGACGCCGCCAGGAAGATTATCCTCACCGAGGTCAATGTAAAGGACCTCGAGTTCATAGCCGACACCCTCGGCATCATAACCCTCCGCATCAAGCCCAACTTCAAGACCCTCGGCAAGGCCTACGGCCAGAGGATGAAGGAGATAGCCGCTGCTATTGCGGCCCTCGGCCAGGCGGAGATAGCCTCTCTCCAGGCCGCCCAGGCCCGCGGCGAGGCCGTCACCCTTCCCGGGACCGACGTCCTCCTCAATCCTGAGGACTACGTGATATCCTCCGAGGATATGCCCGGCTGGCTCGTGACCTCCCAGGGGCAGCTCACCGTCGCCCTCGACGTCGAGATAACCCCTGAACTCCGTGCCGAAGGCACCGCCCGCGAACTCATCGCCCGCATACAGAACCTCCGCAAGGAAAGCGGCCTCGAGGTGACCGACCGCATAGATGCGGCAGTTTATGCAGGCGGGGAAGCCCTTGACGGCATTAAAGCCGCCGTGGAAGGCTTCGCCGACCACATCAAGACCCAGACTCTCTGCCTCTCCCTCTCTGTCGGCGGGGCGGCGGAAGCTCCGGGCAGCGCGGTCCCTGTGGAGTGGGACGGCGAAGACGTCAGAATATCAATAGTTAAAGTACTAAAATAAAACAATTATGGAAGAGACCCCTAAAACTCGTTACTCGGATGCAGAACTCGAAGAGTTCCGCACCATCATTTGCGAGAAACTCTCCCAGGCGAGGGCCGAATACGACACTCTCCGCAAAATCGTGATGCACAACGGCAGCAACGACATCGAGGACACCGCCCCGACCTTCAAGACGGTCGAGGACGACGGCGCCTTCCAGCTCTCCAAGGAGGAGGCAAGCCAGCTCGCCCAGAGGCAGTACAAGTTCATCCAGAACCTTGAGGCCGCCCTCGTGCGCATCGAGAACAAGACCTACGGCATCTGCCGCGTGACGGGCAAGCTCATCCCCAAGGAGCGCCTCCGCCTCGTGCCTCACGCAACCCTTACGGTCGAGGCCAAGGAGATGCTGTCCAAACAAGGCAAGAACTGATGAGGAAAGGGCGGCTGCTTCTCCTTCTCGGGTTTATCCTCACCGTCATCGACCAGGTCATCAAAATCCTGGTCAGGACCAATATGTCGATAGGGGAGAGCATCCCTGTGTTCGGCAACTGGTTCCAGATTCTCTACATAGAGAACAACGGGATGGCTTTCGGGATGGCTTTCGGGGGAGTGGCAGGGAAGTTTCTGCTCTCGTTCTTCAGAATTTGCCTTTTCGGAGCGCTCTGCTGGTGGATAGCGAAGCTGTGCCGCCGCAACGATTCGATAGAAAAAGGCATCTTGAAGGAGACGCCCGTTCCGTCCGGGGTCCTTTACGGACTGACCCTCATCACGGCGGGCGCCCTCGGAAACATTATTGACAGTTTGTTCTATGGCGTCATCTTCGGTTACGCTCCGTTTATGTTCGGACAGGTCGTGGATATGTTCTATTTCCCCCTTTGG
Organism: uncultured Bacteroidia bacterium; assembly: GCA_902791945.1. Classification (GTDB taxonomy): domain Bacteria; phylum Bacteroidota; class Bacteroidia; order Bacteroidales; family UBA932; genus Cryptobacteroides. Next base: position 2,374 of record CADAXR010000032.1, on the reverse strand, counting down.
ACCTGGCCGGAGTGGCTGCCGTGGCTCGGCGGACACGTTTTCTTCGAGCCGATATTCAATTTCGCCGACAGCTGCGTGACCGTCGGCGCGCTATACCTTATTATATTCCAATGGAAGTATTTTTCAAAACAGTAGTATTATGAAAAAGATTCTTGTAGCAGCATCCCTGATGCTTGCAATGGCTGTCTCCGCGTCAGCCCAGTTCCAGTTCCACGCCGGTGTCACCGCCGGTTATTCACTTACTAAAGACCGCATTACCGCCAAAGGTTTCAATGCCTTCGCCGAGACCGGCTTCGGCCACGGTTTCTATGTAGGACCCACCTTCGAATTCAATTTCGGCGAGCATTTCGCCCTCGAGGCCGACGTCCTGTTCACCAGGGAGTCCGGCGCCATAAAGGTCAATCCGGAGAAGTTCATGACCGGCCTTAACGCTGCCGTAAAGGGAATCGCCGACAAGGTCTATGACATCAACGATGTCCCTGAAGATCAGAGGGATTATAGTGATCCGTACGAGCCCCCTTTTGATGATGCTCAGATTGAAGACATTAAGGGACAGTATGTCAAGGGCAGGCTCTCGACCTATGGGCTCCGCATCCCGGTTGTGGCGAAGTACAAGTATGGAAGGCTCGGCGTCTTCGCCGGCGTCTATGCCGACTGCCACCTGTTCTCCCAGGTCAATATCGATGCTAATATCGAGCAAGGCGGTGCTGTCGTAAGGTACACGGAAAAGAGCGAGGAAATCAAGCAGTTCTCGACTATGGGTTATTATATGCTTGGAGGCGAAAAAGCACCGGAAGGCGGTATTACGCAGGATAATTTAAAGACTCCTGCCCAGATGTTTGACAAGGCTATAGCCTCCCGTTTCAGCATGGGTGCAATCGCAGGTGTCGAGATCAACTTTTCCGACAACATCGGTATGAGCGTCGCCTACTACCACGACATCCTCTCCAACCTCCAGAAGCAGTACAATAAGGCCGCGAAGCTCTACGGCTCCGGCCTCAACGTCGGCCTGAACTACAGGTTCTAAGTAAATTGATGAAATATTTCTGAAAAAATTTTAATAATTAAAAATCGTAAATTTTTCAGCCTGAAATGTTTCAAATATGAAGTGAATATTTAAAATTCACTTTGTAATTCAATAAAGAATCCCTTAAATGTTTTGATTTATTGCATTTAAGGGGTTCTTTCATTTGTTTGCAAAAATGAAATTCTTTTCCGACCTTTGTGAAAATTGTCGTTTCCCTAAACCGACCTCCTACCGCTGCAGGAAGGCGGAAGGTGTAAGGAAGCGGCGGACTGATAGTTGAAAATCAGTGTATTTATCAATATTTATGTTTAACAAATTCATTAGCTTATGAAAAAAATCAAAGTTTTTTTCACGGCAATGGTGATGCTCCTTTCGGTCGCCGCTTTTGCGCAGACCAAGGTCTCCGGTACGGTGTCTGACCCGTCCGGCGAGCCCGTAGCAGGAGCGAACGTTGTGCTTAAGGGAAGCACGACCGTTTACACCATGACAGACAATCAGGGAAAATTCTCGATTTCCGTGCCCGCTGACGGGGTCCTTTCCGTCAACTGCCTCGGATTCGTTTCCACCGAAGTGGACGTAGCGGGAAAGACCCAGATTGATGTCGTTCTCGAGAACGATGCCGAGACGCTGGACGAGACGATAGTCGTCGCCTACGGTACAGCAACGAAAGCTTCCTTCACCGGTTCGGCCGCCATGGTCAAGGGTGAGGAGATTTCGAAGAAAATCACAAGCAACGTCACGAGCGCCCTCGCCGGCTCCGCTCCCGGTGTTCAGATCCTGAACTCGAGCGGTGACCCGACCTCGAACGCCCCGACGATCCGCATCCGCGGTATCGGCTCGATGAGTGCGTCGAACGCTCCCCTTATCGTTGTTGACGGCGTCCCCTACGAGGGAAGCATCTCCGACATCAACCCTAACGATGTCGAGTCGCTGTCCGTCCTGAAGGATGCTTCCGCATCGGCTATCTACGGTCACCGCGGCGCCAACGGCGTCGTCCTCATCACGACCAAGAAGGGCTCGGGCGAAGCAACCGTCAAGTTTGACGGCCGCTGGGGTGTCAACTCCCGCCTCATCCCTCAGTACGACGTCATCACTAACCCCGCTGAGTACTACGAGACTCACTACAAGATGATGTACAACAGCTACATCTACTCCGGCCACACTGCAGAAGAGGCTTATGCTTACGCAGACAAGAACCTCCTCGACCAGAACAACGGCGGTCTCGGTTACCTCGTGTACACCGTCCCCGAAGGCCAGAAGCTCATCGGTACCAACTTCAAGCTGAACCCGAACGCCACCCTCGGCTACTCCGACGGCGAGTACTACTACACGCCTGACGACTGGTAC
>CADAXR010000031.1 GCA_902791945.1 uncultured Bacteroidia bacterium | reverse complement strand
GGGGACGCCCTCCGGAAGCTCCTCATCCTCGCCCGCGAGGCCGGCATCGCCCTCGAGGCGGAGGACGTCGCCGTCGAGCCCGTGACCGGCGGCCCGTTGCCTGAGGGGACTGACATCGAACAGGTCTTCGCGGCCCTCGAGGAGAGGGAGGAGCACTTCGCCGGCCTCTACTTCGCGGCCGCCGAAAAGGACCTCAGGCTCCGCTTCACCGCCTCCCTCGAGCGCACCGCCGCCGCTAGCCCCGGTACTCCCGGCACCCCCGGCAATCCTGGCTGCTCCGGCAATCCTGGCTGCTCCGGCAATCACCCCGCTCCCGGGGTCACCGCCTCCATCCGCCTCCAGGCAGTGGACCAGCGGCACCCGTCGTATCACCTCCGCGGCACAGAGAACGCCATCATCATCTGCAGCGCCCTTCACCCCTACCCGCTGGTTATCTCCGGCGCGGGCGAAGGCGCGGGTGAAGCCGCCTCCTCGCTGCTGAACGACATTCTGAAGTGACGCGCCCCGCGCCCGGTGAACAAAAAGGGGGTAAAAACGTGCACGAAAGGGGCGGAAAGGTGAAGCGGTGAACAAAACAGGGGTGAAAACGTGCACGGAAGGGGCGGAAAGGTGAAGCCGTGAACAAAAAGGGGGTGAAAACGTGCACGGAAGTGACGAAATGGTGCAGCGGTGAACAAAACAGGGGTGAAAACGTGCACGGAAGTGACGGAAAGGTGAAGCGGTGAACAAAATGAATATGTTTTTGTAAACGAATTTATGAAAGTTGCATTAGTGGGAGCTACGGGCCTTGTTGGGCGGAAGATGCTCCAGGTACTTGAAGAAAGGAATTTCCCTGTGACGGAGCTGCTGCCTGTGGCTTCTGAGAAGTCGGTGGGCAGGAAGGTGCCCTTCGGCGGGAAGGAGTGGGCGGTGATGCGCCCGGAGGATGCGCTGGCGGCTAAGCCGGTCCTGGCGATTTTCAGCGCCGGCGGTGCTGTGTCACAGGAGCTCGCCCCGAAGTTCGCCGCCATAGGCTGCCGTGTCGTGGACAACTCCTCCTTCTGGAGGATGGATCCCGGCAAGAAACTGGTGGTCCCGGAGATCAACGGCGATGTCCTCGGGCCCGACGACTATATAATCGCGAACCCCAACTGCTCGACCATCCAGATGGTGATGGCGCTGGCCCCGCTCCACAGGGAGTTCGGCATAAAGAGGATCGTGGTCTCGACCTATCAGAGCGTCACCGGGACAGGCTACAAGGCCATCGCCCAGATGAACGCCGAAAGGGCCGGGGAGACCGGCATCGAGAGGATTTACCCTTATCCCATAGACCAGAACGTCCTTCCCCACATCGACTCGTTCCTCGACAACGGCTACACCAAGGAGGAGATGAAGATGGTCAACGAGACCCGCAAGATCCTCGGCGACGAGTCCATCGCCATCACGGCGACGACCGTCCGCGTACCCGTCCAGGGCGGCCACTCGGAGTCCGTCAACGTCGAGTTCCGGAAGCCCTTCACCCTCGAAAGGGTGAGGGAATTGCTCGAAGCGATGCCCGGCGTAACCGTCCAGGACGACCCGTCAAAGAAACTTTACCCGATGCCCCTCTATGCATGGGGCAAGGATGACGTCTTCGTCGGCCGCATCCGCCGTGACGAATCAATCGAAAACGGACTCAATTTCTGGTGCGTCAGCGACAACCTCCGCAAGGGAGCCGCGACCAACGCCGTCCAGATCGCCCAGCTGCTGTTGAATAAAGGATATATTAAGTAATGGAAAATATAACTCTCGAGCGTTTCAACGAGGTCATCGAAGGCCTTGAGAAAGGACAGATAAGGGTCGCCGAAAAGATCGGCGGCGAGTGGAAGGTCAACGCCTGGGTCAAGGAGGTCATCCTCGCGGGATTCAGGCTCGGGGCCATAAAGGATATGTCCGGAGGGCAGTTTTCCTTTTACGACAAGGACACGTTCCCGGTGAGGAAGTTCACGGCGGAGGACGGTGTACGCATAGTCCCCGGCGGCAGCAGCATCCGCCGCGGCGCCTACCTTGCGCCCGGCTCTATCGTAATGCCTCCTGCCTACGTCAACGTCGGCGCCTATGTCGGCGAGGGCACGATGGTGGACTCCCACGTCACCATCGGCTCCTGCGCCCAGGTCGGCCGCCATATCCACATCTCCGCCTCGACCCAGATCGGCGGCGTCCTTGAACCTGCCGGCGCCATGCCCACCATCATAGAGGACGGCGCCTTCATCGGCGGCAACTGCGGCATCTATGAGGGCACCATTGTCCAGGAGGGCGCCGTCATCGCTTCCGGCGTCATCATCACTTCCTCCACGGCAGTCTTCGACGCCACTACCGGAGAATTCATCCGCCGCAATGCGGACGGCCGCATCGTCATCCCCCGCGGCGCCGTCGTCGTCTCCGGCAGCAAGCCCATCGTCCGCGACGGCAGGCCGCTTGAGAGCGGCGTCAACCTCTACTGCCCCGTCATCGTCAAATACCGCGACGACAAGACCTCCGGCTCCGTCCGTCTCGAAGATATGCTCAGGTAGACACTGTTGAAAAAAGTGTTGAAAACTACTTGAAAATCAAAAAAATAATCGTATATTTGCAGCCCGCAAAATGTGCGCGGGCTGTTTATTTTATTAATTAACAATTAGTTACACCACATGCCTGGATTAATTGGAAAGAAAGTCGGAATGATTTCCGTCTTTGGTGCTGATGGAAAAAATATTCCATGCACCGTTGTTGAGGCTGGTCCGTGTGTTGTCACGCAGGTGCGTACGGTAGAGAAAGATGGTTATGCCGCCGTACAGCTTGCCTATGACGAAAAGAAAGAGAAGCACACCAGCGCGGCCCTTAAAGGCCACTTCGAAAAGGCAGGAACCACTCCCAAAAAGAAACTGGTCGAATTCCCGGCCGATTTCGCGGGAGAACTCAAGCTCGGCGACATCGTCACGCTTACTGACGTCATCACAGAAGGCGTCGAATTCGTGGACGTCGTCGGCACATCCAAGGGTAAAGGCTTCCAGGGCGTCGTTAAGCGCCACGGATTCGCCGGTGTCGGCGGCCGCACCCACGGCCAGCACAACCGTCTCCGTCACCCCGGTTCTATGGGTGCATCCTCATGGCCTTCACGCGTATTCCCCGGAATGCGTATGGCCGGCCACATGGGAGATGAGAGAGTGAAGGTCTTCAACCTTCAGGTTGTCAAGGTCATCCCCGAGAACAATCTTCTCGTTGTCAAGGGCTCTGTTCCCGGAGCCAAAGGTTCTTATTTAATTTTGGAGGCGTAAGTTATGGAACTGAATGTTTTGAAGATTGACGGCACCCCTTCCGGAAAGAAGGTCGTCCTCGACGAAAAAGTCTTCGGCATTGAGCCCAACGATCACGTGATCTGGCTCGACGTCGTCCAGTATCTCGCCAACCAGCGCCAGGGCACCGCCAAGGCCAAGGATCGCAGCGAGGTCGCTTACTCCACCAAGAAGCTCGGTCGCCAGAAAGGCGGCGGCGGCGCACGCCACGGTTCCCTCAAGGCCGGCATCTTCGTCGGCGGCGGAAACATCCACGGCCCCAAGCCGCGCGACTATCGCACCAAGCTCAACAAGAAGGTCAAGCAGCTCGCCCGCTTCTCCGCCCTTTCCTACAAGGCCAAGGAAGAGAGCATCGTGCTTGTCGAACCCTTCGCAATGGAAGCTCCGAAGACCAAGGAATTCCTCTCCATCCTCTCCGCCGTCAAGGCCGGTGACAGGAAGGTTCTCTTCGTCCTCCCTTCCAATTCCGAGAACATTTATCTTTCATCCAGGAACCTCCCGAATGTGAAGGTGATCACCGTGGACGAGATCAACACCTACGAGATCATGAACGCCAAGTCGCTCGTTCTCGTGGACGGCGTCCAGGACATCCTCTCATCCAGGGTAAAGTAAAGGAGACGCAGCAATGGGAATTCTACTCAAACCTATAGTCACGGAGAAACTCACCGGTGAGACCGAGAAGCGCAACCGCTACGGCTTCATCGTGGACCGCTCCGCCAACAAAATCGAGATCAAGAATGCCGTCGAGCAGGCTTACGGCGTCAGCGTCGCTTCCGTCAACACCGTCAATTATCACGGTAAAAGGAAGTCCCGCTACACCAAGGCCGGTATCCTCCGCGGTCGCATGAACCACTTCAAGAAGGCTTATGTCACTCTTGCAGGTGAAGACAAGATTGATTTCTACGCTAACATCTAAAGGAGACTGAACTATGGCAATCAAGAAGTACAAACCGGTGACTCCCGGTCAGAGGAACAAAGCCATCAGCGCTTTCGACGAGATCACTGCGAAGAAGCCCTACAAGGGTCTCCTTACCCCTCTCAAATCGACAGGCGGCCGTAACAACACAGGCCAGATGACCGTCCGCTATCGCGGCGGCGGCCACAAGAGGATGTACCGTATCATCGACTTCCTCCGCGACAAGGATGCCTGCAAGGCCACTGTCCTCACAATCGAATACGATCCTAACCGCAGCGCCCGTATCGCCCTCGTTCAGTACGAAGACGGCGAGAAGAGGTACATCATCGCTCCTTCCGGCCTCCAGGTCGGCCAGACCGTCGAGTCCGGCAGCGGTGTCGCTCCTGAAATGGGCAACTGCCTCCCTCTCAGCGAAATTCCTGTAGGTACGCTCGTCCACGCTATCGAGCTCCGTCCCGGCCAGGGTGCCGCAATGGCCCGTTCCGCCGGTACGTTCGCACAGCTCGCCGCACGTGAAGGCAAGTACGCTATCCTCCGCCTCCCTTCGGGCGAGACCAGGATGGTTCCCGCAACCTGCCGTGCAACCGTGGGCACCGTGTCCAACGCGGATCACAACCTGGAGTCCGACGGTAAGGCGGGCCGCACCCGTCACCTCGGCCGCAGGCCTCACAACAGGGGTGTCGTCATGAACCCCCACGATCACCCGATGGGTGGTGGTGAAGGCCGCGCTTCCGGTGGTCACCCGAGGTCCCGCAAGGGTCTCCCTGCAAAGGGCTACAAGACCCGCAACCCGAAGGCGACTTCCAACAGGTTCATCATTGAAAGAAGAAAGAAGTAACGGAATTAAACTGAAGAATTATGAGTCGTTCACTTAAAAAAGGACCGTATATCCAGGAAGCCCTGGAGAAAAGGATTCTCGCTATGAATGATGGCGCCCACAAGAAAGAGGTTGTCAAGACCTGGTCACGCGCCAGTATGATTTCCCCTGATTTCGTCGGCCACACCATCGCAGTTCATAACGGCAACAAGTTTATTCCGGTCTATGTTACTGAAAATATGGTCGGCCACAAACTCGGAGAGTTCGCTCCCACGCGTACTTTCAGGGGCCACTCAGGCAATAACAAGAAATAAAGTTTGAAGCTATGGGAAAAAGAAAAAGATTAATGGCTGAGAGGCTCAAAGAGGCCAAGAAGCAGACCGCTATAGCTAAACTCAAGGAAATCCCCACTTCCCCCCGCAAGATGCGCCTTGTCGCTGACACCGTCAGGGGAGTCGAGGTCAACCACGCGCTTGATCTCCTCAAATTCTCCAAGAGGGAAGCATCCACCCGTCTTGAGAAACTTCTCCGCAGCGCCATCGCTGCCTGGGAAGCCAAGAACCAGGACAACTCCGGCGAGCTTGACAAAGGCAACGTCTATGTCAAGACTATCATGGTCGACGAAGGCCGTACGCTGAAGAGGATCCGCCCGTGCCCTCAGGGCCGCGCCGGCAGGATTCGCAAGCGCTCGAACCACGTTACCATCATTCTCGACGTCAAAAAAGCAGTGGAGGAATAAGCTATGGGACAGAAAACCAATCCAATCAGCAACAGAATCGGTATCACCCGCGGTTGGGATTCCAACTGGGTGGGTGGTAACTACCCCGAGAAGATAAAAGAGGATTACGACATCCGTAAATACCTCCAGAACCGTCTTGCCAAGGCCAGCCTCTCCAGGATCATCATCGAGAGGACCCTCAAGCTCATCACCGTCACCATCCACGCGGCCCGTCCCGGTTTCATCATCGGCAAGGGCGGCCAGGAGGTCGACAAACTCAAGGAAGAGCTCAAGAAGGTCACCAAGAAGGACGTCCAGATCAACATCTTCGAGGTCAAGAGGCCGGAGGTCGACGCCACGATCGTGGCCGACTCCATCGCCCGTCAGATCGAAGGCCGCGTGTCCTACCGCCGCGCCATCAAGATGGCTATTGCCACCGCGATGAGGGTCGGTGCCGAGGGCATCAAGGTCCAGATCAGCGGCCGTGTCGGCGGAGCCGAAATGGCACGCAGCGAGATGTTCAAGGAAGGCCGTACCCCGCTCCACACTTTCCGTGCTGACATCGACTACGCTCTCGCTATCGCGAGCACGAAGGTCGGCGCCCTCGGAATCAAGGTGTGGATCTGCAACGGCGAGAAGTTCGGCAAGCAGGATCTTTCCCCGAACGCCGGCATGGCGTCTTCGCAGGCTCCCGCCCAGGGTGGCCGTCGCGGAGAGCGCGGAGGCCGTCGTGACGGCCGCCGTGGAGGCGACCGCCGCGGAGGCGACCGCAGGTAGGAAACCTTCCTGTTATAAAGAGAGCGGCTCCCTAAAAGAGCCGCTCTTTCTTTATTTTCTCGTGATACCCTCTTCGGGGGTGTAGCAGAGCCAGTCGGAGCCGTCCATCCAGTCGTCGAGGATGAGTAGGCGCGCGCTGCCGACGGGCATGTCCACTTTGCAGTGGTAGTGGCCGAAGATGAAATAGTCGACGGGCTCGGGGAAGCTTTCGCAGAATTTATACAGGCGCTCGTCCTTGCCGCGGAAAGCGTATTTCTCGCTTTTTGCGAGGCGGCTGTGCTTTGACCAGTTGTTGCCGAGGCGGAAGGCGAACCAGGGGTGAAGCATCGAGAAAAGAACCTGGGCCGTGCGGCAGTGGAAGAAGGCGCGGAGCATTTTGTAGCCGCGGTCTCCTTCGCCAAGGCCGTCGCCGTGGCCGATGCAGAAGCGCTTGCCGCCGATTTCGATTACCGCCGGCTGGGTCATGCGGACCATGCCGAGCGACTCGAAGTAGGAGTAGGACCAGATGTCGTGGTTGCCTTCGAAGAAGCAGACCCTGACGCCTGCGTCCATAAGGTCCTGCAGGGCCGCGAAGACCCTCGTGTATCCCTTCGGCACCACGTCTCTCCACTCGTACCAGAAATCCCATATGTCGCCGAGAAGATAGAGCGTCTCCGTCTCTTCGGCAGGGATGCCCTTGAGGAAATCCACGAAGCGCCTCTCCCTCGCAGCCGGATCCTTGACGTCCAGTCCGAGGTGGGTGTCCGATACGAAATATGTCCTTGTGCGCGTCACCGTCCGAAAGCGAAGATAAATGTCGCCACGGCCACGCAGTAGAGGGCGAACCAGGAAAGTTTGGCCTTCCTTACCAGCGCGACCATCGCCTTGCAGGCGAGGAGGCCGGAGATGAAGGCGGCGACAAAGCCGAGGGCGAGGCAGAGGGTGCTGATCTCGCCGGAGAAGAAGTTGCCCGTGTCCTTGACGGAGCCGACGACGTCGAGAAGCTGCTCTCCGATGATGGGCGCGAGCACCATCAGGAAGGAGAACTGCGCCATCTCGCTGCGGCGGACGCCCGACATGAGACCGGTCGCGATGGTGGTACCGCTGCGGGAGAGGCCCGGGATGACGGCGAAGGCCTGGCCGATGCCGACGATGAAGGCCTGGAGGTAGGAGATGCCGTTGCGGTGCTTGTTCTCCCGGACCCAGCCTTCAGGGCTGGAGGCGAAGTCGGAGAAGAAGAGGAGCGCCGCCGTCACGCAGAGCGACACGGCGACTATCATGAGGCTGTCCCCGAAAAGGCCTTCGACGGCGTCTTTGAAAAAGAAGCCGACGACAGCGACGGGGATCATCGAGACGATTATCTTGCAGATGTAGTCGGTCTCGTCGTTCCACTTGAACTTGAAAAGGCCCTTCAGCAGCGCCCAGATGGCGCTCCAGAAGACCACTATGGTGCTGAGGACGGTCCCGAAGTGGACCAGCACCGTGAAATCGAGAAATCCTTCGCTGTCAACGCCGAACAACTCTTTCGCTATCATAAGGTGCCCGCTGGAGGAGACCGGAAGAAACTCCGTCAGTCCCTGCACTATCCCGAGCAGAATTGCCTGCCACCACTCCATATCTTAGTCTTCTTTATGGCGGCCCATTATTGCCGCGATTTCTATGATGATGCCGCAGATGATCACTATTGGCGCGGCGACCAGCCTCCTGGCGTCGAACATCGCATAATTGAACACGTCCGGATCCTTGCTTCCGCCCCCCGACAGCAGTAAGAACCCCGCTATCATCACCACAAGGCCCGCTATCATAAGCCGCAGGCCCTTCTTTGTGATAGCCATCTTCGTGCCATCCGGTTTGTCTTGTTTCTTTATAGCCATGTCTATTGATTTAAAGGTAAGGTATTAGTTCAACAGACCGTCGCTTCGCGACTCCCTCCCACTTCGTGGGCCCCTCCCTCTATCTGCCGAGGGTGGCAAGGGCCTTTATGAACTAATACCTTACCTTTCATTATATTACGCATAAAGTTCATCTTTCGAGAGGGAGAGGAGGCGGCCGGTGGAGAGGTAGGTGCTGAAGGTGCAGATGAAAAGGCCGGCGACGACCACCGCGGCGGCGGTGATTATGAGGTTGTCCCTTTCGAAGACGTTGAATATCTGGTAGAACTCCTCGCGGAGGAGGAAGAGGCCGCCGGCGAGGATGAGGCAGGCGAGGACCGAGGCCACGAGGCCGAGAACGGCCGCCTGAACCATGAACGGGCGGCGGATGAACCGCTTGGTCGCGCCTACGAGCTTCATCGTGTGGACCGTGAATCTCCGGGAGAAGACGCTGAGGCGCATCGTGTTGGAGATGAGGACGTAGGAGATGAAAAGAAGAAGGGCGGTCAGGACGGCTAGGACGAGAGTCACCTTGTTGAGGTTCTCGTTGAGGGCCTCCACGAGGGAGGACTGATAGACGACCTCGTCGACGAGCGGCTCTTCCCCGACGATGCTTTCGATCTTTGCGAGAGAGTCTTTAGAGACGTATTCCGGCTTGAGGGTCAGGTCTATCGAGACGGGGACGGGGGTCTCGCTGAAGGCTGTGAGGAAATCGTCGCCGAGGAGGGCGGCCATTTCGGCCGTGCCCTGCTCGCGGGAGATGAGCCTCGTGCCCTTGACGAAGGGCTTGCCGGCGAGGGCCTTCTCGAACGCGGCGGCGTCCGCGTCGCTCACTTCGGTCTTGAGGACCACCGAGACGGCCATGTTCTCCCTGAAATAATCCGATATGCTGCGGGCGTTGACCATAAGGAGGGTCGCCACTCCGACCAGCATCAGGACCAGCGTTATGCTTATCAGCATCGATATCCAGGCGGAGGCCATCCGGCGGCGGATTATTTTGTTTTCAGCTTTGCGCATATTACCCGAAATTCGTCCCAAAGATAGTAAAAACTGCAGATTGTCGAAAAAAATTATTATCTTTGTTTGCTAAATAGCATTTAGACTATGGGAGACAAAGTAAAAAGGGTTCTTTTCGTCAATTCGGAGATATTTCCATATATCCCCGAGTCGCCGATTTCGACGGTAGGAAGGACCCTCCCTCAGGGCATACAGGAAAGACGCAAGGAAATCAGGGCGTTCATGCCGCGCTATGGCTGCGTCAATGAAAGGAAATTCTCCCTCCACGAAGTGATCCGCCTTTCCGGGATGAACATAATCATCTCCGACACCGACCGTCCCCTCTCCATCAAGGTGGCCTCCATCTCCGCCGCCCGTCTCCAGGTCTATTTCATAGACAACGACGAATATTTCCACCGCAAGCAGCTCTACTGCGACGAAAAGGGCCGTTTCTTCCACGACAACGGTGAGAGGGCCATCTTTTTCGCCCGCGGCGTCCTCGAGACCGTAAAGAAGCAGCGCTGGGCGCCCGACATCGTCCACTGCAGCGGCTGGATATCCCAGGTCCTTCCCCTCTACCTCAAGAAAGCCTACAGGGACGACCCCATCTTCTCGTCGAGCAAAGTCGTGCTTTCCCTCTACGGAGACACCCCTTCGGAGAAATTCGAAGACAGTTTCGCCGGAGCCATTCCTTTCGGTCCCGTCACTAAAGAGGATGTCGGCCTCGAAGGCCCCGTTGACGGCACGCTACTTGCTTCACTCGCGGTCCGTTATGCCGACGGAATCATCTACGGCGTCCCTGAGATCGGCGAAGGCCTCGAGGCCATCGTCAAAAAGAGCGGCCTTCCGACCCTCCCCTTCGACGGCGCATCGATTGAAGACGGCAGCTACATAGACCGTTACAACTCTTTCTACGAAAGCATCCTGTGATGAAAAGAAGCTCAATTGCGCTTTTTACGGCTGCCTTGGCGGCATCCATAGCCCTCGCCTGTGTTCCGATCAACGAAGACCTCGGCAAGGACCTCATATCCACAAAAGCCAGATTCAACGTCTTTACCGAGGAGTACCCCCTGACGGGCCTCGAGACGAGGACGGCTGAAGACCTGTCCGGCTTCTCCAACTCAAGGATAGTCATCGGCGCGGTCCGCGACGCGGACTACGGCGTCTCCAAGCGCTCGTCGGCATTCACCCTCGTTCCCGCAATCGACACCCTCGACTTCGGCGAGAACCCCGAAGCAGTGAGGTTCTACATCCACCTTGCCTGTGACACGACCTGCGTCGTGCCCGGCGGTCAGTACAACCTCCAGAACCTCAGCGTCTACGCCCTCAAGGACACCATCGACTTCGTGGACAACGGGACAAACAAGGTCCCTGAAGTCCTCCCCGGCAAGGTCTGCATAGGTTCCCCCGTCATCAACGGCAAGGATTCCCTCAAGATAGAGTTCACCAAAGAGTTCGGCCAGAAATACATCGACGGCATCCTTTCTCTGTTTGACAAGGACGGCGACGGCAAGGCCGTGCTCTCTTCGAGGGGGGACGAGTACGCCTCTTCCAACCGTGAGGCCTTCACGGAGTACAACAAGCTCCTTCCCGGCGTCCTCGTCGAGGCTGACGAGCCCGTCGGCAACGGCGGCCGCTTCGACATGTTCAGGCTTTCCTGTTTCTCGATAGCCTACGACAGCGGCAGCTCCGCCTACTATTACCGCAACAACAACATCGGTATCCTCCGCGTGAGGGGGACCTTCAATGGCGTCAGGAGGGACACCGCGTACCTGTTCCTGCCCGGGGAGCTCGAGTTCCTCGACGAGAACAGCTTCCTGGAGAACAGGACGAAGTTCTACCAGTACGCCTTCAACGCCACGGTCCAGGATCCCGTGACCGAGAGTCTCATAGACTCGGAGGAGAAAGTCTATGTCGAGGGCGGCGGCGGCATGAAGCCGGTCGTCAGCGCCGACAGCCTTGGCCGCATCCTCTATGAAGACATAGCCTCCAAGGGAGGTGACCCGTCCTACACCGTCATCAACAGGGGGACCCTTCTGCTCCCGTTCGACGATCCGGGTCCGGCCAATAATTACTCCGAGTTCGACCTCTTCCCCACGGTGCTTTCCCCGACCTGCCGTATCGTCACGACAGTCAAGGATGAAGATGCCGGGACCGAGAGGGAGGTGAAGACCTTCGCCGCGCTCGCCGACGCATCGTCCTCCGCCGAGAACCAGGGCGACATTAACCGCAGCCTCTGCCGCTATAACCCTGATATCACCCACCACCTACAGCAGATCCTCAAGGTCTATATCGAAAAGGTGAAAAAGTATGATGAGGCGTCCGAAGCGGACAGGGAGGCCGTTCTTGAGGAGTACCGCAAGAAACTCTCCAACTACGACATCTGGTTCCTCAACGTCCACGACGAGACCGTCGAGACCCTCTCCGCCTCGTCCTACGACAACGACTACTATCGTAACCTCATGTACGCCCAGTACTACAACTCCCTCTACGGAGGTTATGGCGGCTACGGCGGCTACGGTTACGGCTATGGCTACGGCTACGGTGACTACGGCGGCTACGGCTACGGCAGCAACTACTACAGCCTCGCGATGCTGAACGCCCTCTACTCCGGCTCTGGCACGACGACGACAACGACCCAGGAGCTCGACACGGCCCGTTTCTACAAAGCCGTCCTCAACGGCCCCGCGACGGCTTCCGACAGCAAACCGTCACTTGTAGTTACATATTCCTTCCCGAAAGAATAGTCTTTGGCACGGAAAATGCATATTCCGTAGCGAAAGACATAAATATTGATAAGATATAAAAAGGAGCAAGTCGTGAGATTTGTTCTTTTTTTTATATCATCGAGCCGCCGACGATGTCGAGAATCTCGGCGGTGATCTTCTGCTGGCGGCCCTTGTTGTATTCCAGGGTGAGGTCGCGGAGGATTTCTTCACCGTTGTCGGTCGCGGTCTGCATCGCGACGGTACGGGCGGCGTGCTCCGCCGCGGCGCTGTCGAGAAGGACGCTGTAGAGCCTGAAACGGAGGACTCTTGGGATTAGTTCGGAGAGCACGGCCCCGGTGTCGGGCTCCACGATGATGTCGGCGGGTAGATAAATAGATTTCTCGGCAGGCTCGAAATGACAAGAAGAGTCAGAATAGCCGGTGAATGGCAGGAGCGTCTCGCGAACGGTGGGCTGTGAGCCGGTGGAGGCGAAGTGGTTATAGACGATTTCCACTCTTGAGTAGCGGCCGTCGAGGAAGCCTTCGGTGAGCTCGTCCACTATGGCGGCGGCCCCGCTGTAAGAAGGGCGCTCCGACAGTTTGGAATAGTCCTTCGGGGAAGGGTGGGCGGCCTTTCTCATAGCCTCGGCCATTTTCCGGCCGATGCTGAACACGGCGGCGTCAGGAGCCTCGGCGAGGACGGCGGAGGCGCCGCGGATGGCATTTGCGTTGAAGCCGCCGCAGAGCGAGGAGTTGGAGGCGATCGCGACGAGCGCGACTTTTCCGCCCTCCTTCTCGGCGGAGAACGCGTCCCACGGGGTCCCTTCCTCGTGCTCCTTGGCGGCGTAGTCGGCAAGAAGGGCCGACAGCACGCGGGAGAGGGAGTCGCGGTAGGGGATGGCGGCGGCGACGGCCTGCTGGGCCTTGCGGAGCTTGGCCGAGGCCACGAGCTTCATCGCCGAAGTAATCTTCAGCGTGCTCCGTACCGAGCCGATACGCGTCTTTATTTCCTTCAGGGAAGCCATTCCTATCCTATTCTATGCTTTCAAGTTTTTAGTTTTTCAATTCACCGCTATCTTAATTTCACTGTCAGTGCAATGGCCCTCGCACATTTTTTTGTTTAATGTCCCCATTTCCTAAATCCCTTTCCCCGAGGAAAGGGACTTTCTATCGCACTACGTGCTTTAAATTAGCGAAGTGCTGACGTCGGAGGCGACTTTTTCTATGATTGCGGTTATATCTTCACTGATTTTCCCTTCGGAAAGGGGTTTCAGCACATCTTCGGCGTGGGAAGCCCTCATCGTGTCGAGGAAGATTTCCTGGAATTCGGGAACCTTGGCCTCGGGGATGTCCTTCATGAGGGCGTGGGTCCCGCAGTAGAGGATGGCGACCTGCTCTCCGACGGGCATCGGGCTGTACTGGGGCTGTATGAGGAGGCGGCTGTTTTTACGGCCTTTGTCGAGTGTCATCGCCGTGACGCTGTCCATGTCGGAGGAGAACTTCGAGAAGGCCTCCAGTTCGTTGTACTGGGCCTGGTCTATCTTCAGGGTGCCGGCCACTTTTTTCATGCTCTTTACCTGCGCGCTTCCGCCGACGCGGGAGACGGAGATACCGATATTGATGGCGGGACGTACGCCCCTGTTGAAAAGGTCGGTCTCAAGGTAAATCTGGCCGTCGGTGATGGAGATCACGTTGGTAGGGATGTAGGCGGAGACGTCGCCTGCCTGCGTCTCGATGATCGGGAGGGCCGTAAGCGTGCCACCGGCCTTCACCTTGCCCTTCAGTGACTCCGGAAGGTCGTTCATCTTCTCCGCGACGGCCTGCTCTGAGATAATCTTCGCGGCCCTCTCGAGGAGACGGGAATGGAGGTAGAAAATGTCGCCCGGATAGGCCTCGCGGCCGGAAGGACGCTTGAGGATGAGGGAGACCTCGCGGTAGGCTACGGCCTGCTTGGAGAGGTCGTCATAGACGACGAGCGCGTGGCGCCCCGTGTCGCGGAAATACTCCCCGATGGCGGCTCCGGCGAACGGCGCGTAGTACTGCAGCGCCGCCGGGTCGGAGGCCGTCGCGGCCACGACTATCGTGTAGTCCATCGCCCCTTTGGTGCGGAGGGTGTTGACTATGCTCGCGACCGTTGAGCCCTTCTGGCCCACGGCGACGTAGATGCAATAGACCGGCTCGCCCTTTTCATAGCAGGAGCGCTGGTTGATGATGGTGTCTATCGCGATGGCGGTCTTGCCGGTCTGGCGGTCGCCGATGATGAGCTCCCTCTGGCCGCGGCCGATGGGAATCATCGCATCGATGGCCTTGAGGCCGGTCTGGAGCGGCTCGGTGACGGGCTGGCGGAAGAGGACGCCGGGCGCCTTGCGCTCGAGCGGCATCTCGAAGAGCTCGCCGCCGATCTCGCCGAGTCCGTCGAGAGGCTGTCCGAGAGGGTCCACGACCCTGCCGAGCATTTTCTCTCCGACCATCACGGAGGCGATACGCCCGGTACGGCGCACCGTCATGCCTTCGCTGATCTCGTCGGTCGGCCCGAGGAGGACGGCTCCTACGTTGTCTTCTTCAAGGTTCATCACCACGGCCATGCCGCCGCTTTCGAACTCGAGGAGTTCTCCGGCTTCGGCGTTGCGGAGTCCGTAGATACGGACGACTCCGTCGCTGACCTGCAGCACCTTGCCTATTTCTTCAAGGTGCAGTCCGGTAGAGATCTGCCTGAGCTGCTCGAGCAGCACTTCCGATATTTCGCTTGGTTTGAGGTTCCGGTCCATTTTCTATACGATTCTTCTGTTTTTCCGGATAAACTGCCGGCGGATCAGCTCCAGCTGCCTTTTTACGCTGGAATCTACGAGGTAGTCGTCTACCTCGAAGACGAATCCGCCTATGAGGTCGGGGTCTGTCTCGACATTGATTACGATGTCGAATCCGGCTTTGTCCCTGACAATCGCCGCAATCTTTCCGAGTATCTCCCCGGAAGGGGGGCTTACTGTCCGGAGGGTCGCGACGCGCATGTTTTTGCTTTTGTAGTATTTTCGGATGAACGAGACGAGCACCATCGGGAGAAACTCGTCCCTGCCGCTGGAGGCGAGCAGGCCGATAAAGCGCGCGAACTCATCCGAGATGCTTCCGCCGAGCGCGGTGCGGACAAGGGAAACCTTCGCGTCGGGGCTCAGCCCCGTGCTGCCGCGAAGGGCCTGACCGAGCCCGCCGACATCCCGAAGGGCTTTCTGCAGGGCCACGGCCTCGGCGCACACCTTCTCTCCTCCGCCCGTCTCTTCGACGAGGCGGACGAGGGCGGTCGCGTAGCGCGAGACTATGAGTCCTGTGTCCATTTAGTTGGCGTTTTCTTCCGCTTTGATGTCGGTGGACATCCCGCCGGCTTCCGCTATCAGCCGGTCGAGGTAGGCCTTTCCCGCCGCTTCGGGGGAGAGCTGGTCGCGGAGTATCTTCTCCGAGACGCTCACGGAGAGCACTGCAACCTCCCTCCTGATGTCCCTCAGGGCGCTTTCCTTCTCGGCGGCTATCTGGGTGCGGGCTTCCGAGAGGATTTTCTCCCTCTCGGCCCTGGCCTCTTCGCGGGCCTCGGCGATGATGGTGTTCTTTGCGTCGGTCGCCTCCTTCAGTATCCTGCTTTGCTCACGACGGATCTCTGCGAGCATCTCGTCGTGCTCCTTCATGGTGGCCACCATCAGGGCCTCCACCTCATCGGCGTCCTTGAGGGATTTGTCGATGGCGGCGTTTCTCTTTTCTACCATCGAGGTGATGATCGGGAAACCGAACCGCGCCAGGATGAAGAAAAGCAGGGCGAAGATGACGACCATCCAAAAGAGGAGGCCGGTGTCCGGAGTGACTAGGTTCATGCTACTTGATGACCAGTGTCAGGAAACAGACGATGATGGCGAAGAGCGCCGCGCCTTCGATCATACCGGCTGCGATGATCATGCCGGTCCTGAGGTTGCCGGCGGACTCGGGCTGACGGGCGATGGACTCCTGGGTGGACTGTCCGATCTTGCCGATACCGACGGCCGCTGCGATCGCCGCGATCGCCGCTCCGATTGCCGCCCCTATTTTGCCGAGGGCCGCTCCGGCTGCTGCTTGTAAGATAATCATTCCGATCATAACTATTGGATTTTATGGTTTATTCGTTGGCGCGTGCCAGTCCTATGTAGATGGACGACAGCATTGTAAATACGTAGGCCTGGATGAATGCGACGAGGCATTCGAGAAGGTCGAGGAAAAGGCCGAAGAGGACGGATATTACCGTCATCGAGCCGAAGAGGACGGGGGCGAATTCCGCCATCACGAATACTATGCAGACCATGCAGAGGATCATGATGTGGCCGGCAAGCATGTTGGCGAAAAGCCTTATGGTGAGGGAAATCGGCTTGACGAGGGCGCTGAAGACCTCGATGACCGGCATAATGGGCTTGAGGAAACCGGGGACCTCGGGCCAGAAGATCTCCCTGTAGTAGTGTTTCGTGCCGAAAAGGTTGACGGAAAGGAAGGTGCAGAGGGCGAGGACGAGGGTCACGGCGATGTTTCCGGTGAGGTTCGCCCCTCCCGGGAAGAACGGGATTATCCCGAGGAAATTGTTCAGAAGGATAAAGAGGAACGCCGTGCAGAGGTACGGCGAGAACTTCCGGTAGTCCTTCTCGCCGATATTTTCGCGGGCCATCGTGTGGACCATTACGATAAGCGGCTCCATAAGTGCGGCGAGACCCTTCGGGCTTTCGTGCAGCACGTCGTGACGGCGGTACCACCTTGCGGTCAGCAGCACGAGCACCGCAAGCAGCAGGCTCGAAAGCATAAGGGCGAGGACATTCTTCGTGATGGAGATGTCCAGCGGACGGACTTCCCCGTCCGGGGTGTCTTCCACGACCTTCCCGCTTTCTCCTATATGAAAGCCCTTGTACACGGCTCCGTGCTCGAGATGGTGGGAGGAAAAACAGTGCCATCCGCTGGTCTTGCTGCGGACGATTACGGGCAGCGGAAGGGCAACGGGGCCCTTCGGAGTGTCCAGGAGGTGCCACTCGTAGTCGTCGCCGATGTGTCCGAAAATGATGCCCGGGATGTCGATATCAGATTTCTCGGCTTCGCTCGAAATGACAGAATGGTCTTCACTCGAAATGACAGAATTGCCATTGCCCGGAATGACAAAAACGGTCAGTGCTGCCAGTATGAGGAAGATGCGTTTCAAAACTCTACCGCTGCGGTTACCTTGTTATTCCCGACGCTTACGAATCCGGATTTGATGATGATGGAACCCTCGCCGTCCGGGCCGTCGAAGACGATGGCTCCGTGAGAGAGCGTCGAGATCAGCGGGGCGTGGTCACGGAGTACCTGGAAAGGGCACAGCGATCCCGGGAGCGAGACTTCGCTGACCTCGCCTTCGAAGAACACTCCTTCGGGGGTTACGACCTCGAGATGTATGAAAGCCCCGTCCACTATTTTTCTGCCTGTGAGAGAATCCTGCGGCCTTTTTCAATGGCCTCTTCGATGGTCCCCACGTTGAGGAACGCCTGCTCCGGGAGGTCATCGACCTCGCCGTCGAGTATCATGTTGAAGCCCTTGACGGTGTCTTCTATGGAGACCATGACGCCCGGAACGCCGGTGAACTGCTCCGCAACCGAGAACGGCTGCGAGAGAAAGCGCTGGACGCGGCGGGCGCGGTTGACCGTGATACGGTCCTCGTCCGAGAGCTCGTCCATGCCGAGGATGGCGATGATGTCCTGGAGCTCCTTGTTACGCTGGAGGATCTGCTTCACGCGCTGGGCCGTCTCGTAGTGCTCCTTGCCCACGACGTTGGGGTCGAGGATGCGCGAGGTGGACTCGAGCGGATCGACGGCCGGGTAGATGCCGAGCTCGGCGATCTTGCGGCTGAGGACCGTGGTTGCGTCAAGGTGGGTGAATGTCGTCGCCGGGGCGGGGTCGGTGAGGTCGTCAGCGGGGACGTACACGGCCTGGACCGAGGTGATGGAGCCGTTCTTCGTCGAAGTGATCCGCTCCTGCATGCGGCCCATTTCGGTCGCGAGGGTCGGCTGGTAGCCGACGGCGGAGGGCATACGGCCGAGAAGCGCGGACACCTCGGAGCCTGCCTGCGTGAAACGGAAGATGTTGTCGATGAAGAAAAGAATGTCGTGCGGGGCGCTGCTGTCGGCGCTGTCGCGGAAGGACTCCGCCAGGGTCAGGCCTGAAAGGGCGACGCTCTGGCGCGCTCCCGGCGGCTCGTTCATCTGGCCGAACACCATCGAGACCTGGGAGCTTTTCAGGAGTTCCGGGTCGACCTTCGAAAGGTCCCAGCGGCCTTCCGCCATGGCCTTTTCGAAGTCTTCGCCGTATTTGATCACCCCGGATTCGATCATCTCGCGGAGAAGGTCGTTGCCCTCCCTCGTACGCTCGCCGACGCCGGCGAAGATCGAGAAGCCGTTGTGGGCCTTTGCGATGTTGTTGATGAGCTCCTTGATGAGAACGGTCTTGCCGACGCCGGCGCCTCCGAAGAGGCCGATCTTGCCGCCCTTGAGGTACGGTTCGAGCAGGTCGATGACCTTGATGCCGGTGAAGAGGACCTCCTGCGAGGTCGTGAGTTCTTCGAACTTCGGCGGCTCACGGTGGATGGGGAGGGTCTCTTCACGCGGGAGCTCCGGAAGGCCGTCGATGGCGTCTCCGGTCACGTTCATCACGCGGCCGCGGATAGCCGCTCCGACGGGCATCGAAATAGGGGCGCGGAGTGCTTTCGCCTCCATCCCGCGCCTGAGGCCGTCGGTGGAGTCCATCGCCACGGTCCTCACCGTGTCCTCGCCGATGTGCTGCTGCACCTCGACGATGAGCTTACGCCCGTCGGCCCTTTCGATTTCCAGGGCGTCGCAGATCTCCGGCAGCCCTTCACCGTCCTTCCCCAGCTCAAAATGCACGTCCACCACCGGCCCCACTATCTGGGAGATATGTCCTTTGAGAATATTCTGCATAGATACACCTTTCTAAGAAATGCAAATATAATAAATAATTCCGTGAAATATCTCCGCCCCTCCGCCAGTCACCCCGTCCACAAATCCACCTCCCTTTTGTGCACCGCTCCATCTTTTCCCCCGTTTCGCCGCGATCTGGTACTTTATGAAATTCACCTGCCACCGAGAAGGGTGTTTCAGCGCACCAGGGGGCGGGTGGACGTGGCAGGTGAGGCAATTTTGCCTCGCCTGACACGCTAACCCTCAACAGAAGGCGTGAGAGCCTCGTTGATGTGTCAGGTGAATTTCACGAGTGGTTGACCGGGTTAATTCACGCCGTTGTAGATGCTGCACCAAGGAGATTTACTGAATGTTATACAGCAGATTTCTGAGCTCCACTGCAGAATGTGCGAGCGCGTATTCTGCGGAGGGGGCGAGGGCGCGGTAGCCCCAGCTGACGGCGATGCTTTTGATCCCGCCGTTAGCTGCTGTTTTCATGTCCGTCCCCGAGTCTCCCACGAGGACAGTCTCGCTTCTGCCTGCTCCGGTTATGGACAGGACGGCCTCAACGATGGCGGGATCCGGCTTTTTCGGGAAGCCCGGACGCTCTCCGAGCACTGCCGCAAAGCGGATGTCGGGGAAGAATTTCCGTATGAGGGTCTCCGCTCCCGCCTGGAATTTATTTGAGGCTACGGCAAGGCTTATCCCGTCTCTCGCCAGGCCTGCAAGCAGGTCCTGCATGCCGGGGTAGGGGTGTGTGAAGTCGTGGATGTGATCGGTGTAGAATCGGAGGAATACTGAAAGGCACTGATCTACAAAAAGTTCATCTCCTCTCCTGTCCTCCGGGAGAGCTGTCGCCACGAGGTTGCGGATACCGTGACCGACCATATCCCTGTATTCATCGATGCTGTGGGTCGGGAAGCCGTT
>CADAXR010000030.1 GCA_902791945.1 uncultured Bacteroidia bacterium | reverse complement strand
GGGCCGGAGTGGAGCGAAGCGGAACGGAGTCCCCCCGGCATCCCATACCCCTCCCTACAAAAAAAAGAGGTCAACTCACTTTTGAGTCAACCTCTTTTTGTGGAGCATAGGAGAATCGAACTCCTGACCTTTTGAATGCCATTCAAACGCTCTACCAACTGAGCTAATACCCCATTTCCCTTCAATCGGGACTGCAAAGGTAACACCTTTTTTTGTTTTTGCAAATTTTTGTGTGAATTTTTTTGTTACAGTCATGCATAGCGATGCCTAAAAGGGCTATTTTAAGGTTTATCCGCGTACAATTTTTTTACATGGATAAATCTTCATTTATTGGGCGAAATATTTTGGGCTATGCAAACAAAAGGCGATTTTTTCGAGCGGGAGCGGGAGTGCGAACGCTTATTTGAGGCGGCAGGGCCGTTCTGGTTTTTTACGACAGAGGGGCTGGACCGGCTTTTATACAGTAGCCGGGAGGCGTTTATCGCCGGAACTAATATCCTTGCCATATCGGCGGCGAAATCCGGAGTGACTGTCGTCAGCGACACACAGATGAGCAATCACCATCATGTGATGGCCAGGGGATCGTTGTCACAGGCCGGAGCGTTCAGGGAAATATTCCGGGACAAGAGCCGGAGATACCAGTTGTCTCTGGGTAACAAGTCGTTGAAGGACTGGGACATCCGGATAGACGCTACCGAAGATGTGAAGGTTTTCAGAAACCGTATCGCATATATCGACCGAAATGCCTACGTCGCCCGCCGGGACAGCACCCCGACCGGTTATCCGTGGGGATCCGGGCACCTGATGTTCAACGGTACACTCTGGATGATGTCGGAAGGCTCTCCGTGGGGGACGCTTAGCATTGATAAACGGCGGAGCATATGCCGTTCACACGATATTGATCTGCCCTCCTCTTACCGGGTGCTTGACGGGATGATTCTCCGGAGCAGTTTTATAGATTATCAGCAGACAGAATCCCTGTTCCACAGCGCCAATCAGTATTTTTCCCTCCTGTCCCGGCACGGAGAGTCCGATGTGGAAATCGCACAAATGCTTGGCGAGGGGATTCAGCTTCCGAACGAGGAGGTGTTCCAGATCGTGGCGCAGTGGCACCGTGGACGGTCATTGAGGGAGCTTACGCCGGTTGAAAAGGCCCTCGCGGCGAAGCGGATGAAACTGCGCCTCTCCTCCTCCAACAAGCAAATTACTCAGGTGCTGCAACTCCCCCCGGAGGAGGTCGAGCGCCTGTTCCCGGTGCCGCGGTAGGGGATGGGTGAGGGGAGGCGGGGCTTACCGCCGGAAAAGGTGGCGGAAATCCGTCCGCAGGGGGTGCTGGCAGGGCCTTCCGCCGGAAAAGGTGCCGAAAATCCGTCCGCAGGGTGTGCTGCCGGGGCTTACCGCCGGAAAAAGGGGCGGAAATCCGTCCGTACGTTGGGGGGGCGTCCGCCAGCGACTGCCCGGGCCTGCCCGCGGCGGAAGATGCGGGGACGGCGTTTGGTGCGGATGGGGGGCGGAAGATGCGGGGATGGCGTTTGGCGCGGGTGCGCGGCGGAATGCGCGGGCCGGCGGAAGGTGTGGAGGGCGGCGGAAGGTGCGGGGCGCGCCTATTTCCCCGTGTGCTCGCGGCACCAGGGGGAGAGGGGGCAGGTGGGGCAGGAGGGTTTGCGGGCGGTGCAGGTGTAGCGGCCGTGGAGGATGAGCCAGTGGTGGGCGATGGCGCGGCGGGACTCGGGGATGTTGGCCTCCAGGTCCTTCTCGACGGCTTCGACGGTTTTGCCGTCGGAGAGGCCGAGGCGGCGGGAGACGCGGAAGACGTGGGTGTCCACGGCGATGACCGGCTCGGCGAAGACGATCGAGGCCACCACGTTGGCGGTCTTGCGGCCGACGCCGGGGAGGGTCATGAGGGAGGGGACGTCGCCGGGGACCTCGCCGCCGAACTTGTCGACCAGCCGGGAGGCCATGGCGATGAGGTGCTCAGTCTTGCTGCGCGGGTAGGTCACGCTGCGGACGAGGGCGAAGACTTCGTCGAAGGTGGCGGCCGCGAGGGCCTCGGGGGTGGGGAAGGCCTCGAACAGGGCGGGGGTGACCATGTTGACCCGCTTGTCGGTACACTGGGCGGAGAGGATAACCGCCACGAGAAGCTGGAAGGGGCTCTCGAAGCGGAGCTCCGAGGCTACGTCGGGCCGGTTCTCGGAGAACCAGCCGATTATTGCAGAATATCTTTGCTTAAGTGTCATATTTTCTCGGCAAAAATAACTATTTTTGCACAATCTGTGCAGTAGCACGGAGGTAAACGACGACAATATGCGAATAACACTCATACTGGCCCTTTCCGCCGCGCTCCTTTCAGGGGTGGAAGCCGGAGGGACCGTCCAGAAAAAGGAGTTCGGCCGTGCGATGGAGCTTTACCGTGCCGGGCTCTATTCAGAAGCCCACCTTTCCTTCGGCAGGCTTGACGGAATCATCGCGGAGGGCTACTCCGTCCTTTGCGCCGTCAAGGCCGGCGCGGACTGCAGCTACGCCCTCGCGGACGAGTACACCCGTACCTATCCCGAGTCTCCCGTAGTCCCGAAGATCCGTTACGCCTGCGGTCTCAAGAGCTTCGACGAAGGCAATTTCGAGGAGGCGGCCTACTGGCTCGCCCGTGTCTCCCCGACGGAGATCTCGAAGCGGGACCGTTCGGAATACATGTACAAGAAGGCCTACAGCGAGTTCGGCAAGGGCAACTACTCCTATGCCGAGGAGCTCCTCCTCAAGGCCGAACGCCTTCCGTATTCCGACTACACGGCCCCTTCCCGCTACTCACTCGCCTATATTTATTACTCCGGAGAGAACTTCAAGGAAGCCTTCAGGTGGTTCAGCGAAGCTTCCAAAGATCCAAGGTTTTACGAAATCTCCAATTATTATATGCTGGAGTGCCGTTTCATGATGAAGGACTACGACTACGTCATCGAAAACGGCGAGACCATGTTCGACAAAGTCCCTGAGGACAGGAAGCCTCACCTCAGCCGTATCATCTCCGAATCCTACCTTGTAAAAGGCGACTCGGCCAAGGCCAAGGAGTACTACGAGAAGACCTCCGGCAGCCGCCTCGCCCCGAAGGGACGGACCGACTACTTCTATTCAGGCTCGCTTCTCTATTCCGTCGGCGATTACGCCGGTGCGGTGGAGAATTTCTCGCTTATGGGCGAGAGGCGCGATTCGCTCGGCCAGGTGGCGTCCTACCGGATGGGCGACAGCTATATCCGCCTCCGCAACAAGGTCTCCGCGATGGACGCCTTCCGCGAGGCCTCCCGCGTGGACTGGGATCCCGCCATCAAGGAGGACGCGGCCTTCAACGCGGCCAAGCTCGCCTTCGACCTCGGCGGCGACACCGGCCCTTTCAACGACTACATCCGCCGCTACGGCTCCGAGGGCAAGGGAGACAGGATCTATTCCTACATGGCCATGGCCGCCCTCGTCAATCACGACTATGAGGGCGCCGTCGCGGCCTACGACAAGATCGACGTCCTCGATGAAAGGATGAAGGGCAACTACATGAAGGCCTACTACCTCAGGGCCGCCCAGCTTATGGGCAACGGCTCCTGGAGAAGCGCCATTCCCTGCCTGAAGGCCGCTGCCTACTACGCTCCGAGGCAGGATCCCTTCAACCAGATCTCCCGCTACTACCAGGCCGAGGCCCTCTTCCGCGACGGCAACTACGCGGAGGCGAGGCAGATTCTCCTCGACCTTTACAACATCTCCGCCCTCGACGGGACAAGGGAAGGCAACCTTATCCCTTATGGCATCGCCTGGTGCTATTTCAAGGAAGCCGACGGCAAGAACGCCATCCGCTGGTTCAACAGCTACCTCGAGACCCCGTCGCCCCTCGTCTACGGCGCTGACGCCGAGACAAGGATCGCCGACTGCTACTTCATGGCCAAGGACTACCGCACGGCCGCGACGGCCTACGAGCGCCGTCTCAAGGATTATCCCGAGTCCGACGACCTCTATCCCGCTCTCCGCGGGGGAGTGGCCTGCGGCCTTCTCGGAGACAAGGCCGGCAGGATACGCTTCCTCGAGTCCGCCAAGGACGCCCCGAAGACCGCGGAGCTCTGGCCTGATGCGATGTACGAGCTCGGAAGGGCCTATGTCGACGCAGGGGACAGGGAGTCCGCCGTGAGGACATTCAACACCCTCAGGGCCGGGAGCACCGAGAAGGAGTTCGCCGCCAAGGCCCTCATCGAGCTCGGCATGATCGAGAACAACGAAGGCCGTACGGACGCTGCCCTCTCCCACTATAAAGAGGTTGTCGCGATGCTCCCCGGGAGCCCCCTTTCCGACGACGCCCTTCTCGCCATAGAATCGATTTACAAGACTACGGGTGCGCCTGATGAATACCTGGCCTACGTCAACAGCCTCGGCTCCTCCTCCGGACGGAGCGAGGCCGAGAAGGAGGCCGTCTATTTCGCCTCGGCCGAGCAGCTGTTCCTCGCGGGCAATTACACCAAGGCTCTTGCATCCTTCGAAAAATACCCTTCCCTCTATCCTGGAGGAAGCTATCTCTCTAAGGCCGACTACTACAGGGCCGAGTGCCTCAGGTACACCGGCCGCAAGGAGCAGGCCTGCGACGCCTTCAGAAAGGCCGTCTCGGAGGGCCTGGAGCCCGCTTTCCTCGAGCCCGCCCTCCTCGCCCTCGGAAACCTGTCGTTCTCGCTTGAGAACTACTCCGACGCATTCTCCGCCTTCCAGACCCTCCGCGAAAAGGCGTCCCTCAAGGACAACCGCGAGGCCGCTGCGGCCGGCATGATGCGCTCCGCCTTCAAGGGCAGGGACTACTCCTCGGCGATTTCTTCAGCCGACCTTGTGCTCGCGTTCTCCTCCGGAGACCTCACGAGGGAGGCCGACTGGGTTAAGGCGAAGTCCTACCTCGCTACAAGCCAGCGAGACAAGGCTTTCCGCCTTCTCGAGAACCTCAGCGCCTACCCTTCGACAAGCGAAGGCGCCGAGGCGACCTACCTCATAATCCAGGACCTCTACGACAGGGGAGAGTTCTCCTCCATCAGCGAGAAGGTCTATGACTTCTCCGGCAAGGCCGGCGGCGAGAACTACTTCCTCGCCAAGGCCTTCATAGTCCTCGGAGACACGTTTATGGAGCAGGGCAACACCGCCCAGGCCCGTGCAACCTACGAGAGCATCGCATCCGGCTACACCCCGGATCCCGACCGTGAGGACGACGTCCTCGACCAGGTCAAGATGCGTCTCCGCAAAATCGACAGGCAATGAAAAGGATATCAGTCATAATAGCCCTCGCTGCCGCAGGAGTGGCGGCCCAGGCCCAGAATCTCAACCCGACGGTTGAGGTGACCAATATCTATGAAGGCTCGGTGACCCGTGCGGACAAGCCGGACGCTCCGGTGACGGTCCCGGATTCCGTGACCGTGTTCAACCTCGATTTCGACTACTCGACCTTCGAGCGTCCGTACATGGGCGCCTACGATTTCTCGCCTTACCTGATAGCCCTGAAGCCTTCTCCGAGCGCCTCCAATCCCGGCCGCCTTTTCGTAAAGGCCGGCGCCGGGTACAGGCTCCGCCCCGAGGCCGAGGTCGTCTGGACTCCCTTCCGCAAGAGCGACTTCCACCCCGGACTCTACGGCTCGCTCCACTCCTTCTTCGGTCCATATCACAACATAGCCGAAAGAGACGGCAAGCTCTCTCCCGACGGCTATTTCAACGGATTCGACGCGGCCGTCCGTGCGGGGACGAACGGCGTCTGGTTCCTCCCCAAGGCCATTTTCTCCTACGACGTCCACTACGACGGCATATTCACCAGAGACACCTTGAGGCCCGTCCGCAGCGTCCACATGGCGGACGGCACTATCCGGCTCCGCAGCGCCTACGAGCGCCCCGGCAGGTTCTTCTACGACGCGGCGTTCTCATACCGCTACGCCCGGGAGATTTTCGGCGGCACTGAGCCCCTCAGGGAGCACCGTGCCTTCTTTGACAGCACCTTCGGCTACGACCTCTCCTCCGAGCAGCGTTTCTCGGTAGACGCCGACGTGATGGTCTCCGACATCGGCGGCATCTACGACGGCTACGGCGCCTATGTCCGTTTCCTCCCGAAATACAGGCTGGACAGGGGCCGCTGGCACCTGAGCGCCGGCGTCGCCCTCTCCATCACGATGGGCTCCGGCAGGAGGGAGGTGGAGCCTGCCATCTACGGCAGCCAGGGCTACCAGGTCGTCTATCCGGACCTTTTCCTCGGATTCGAGGTCGTCAGGGAGAGGCTGCTCCTCTACGGCAAAGTGACCGGCGGTGAAAGGATCAACTCCTTCAGCGACCTCGTCCTTGAGAACCACTTCTTCTCGAAACGCTATGGCTCCGAGGGCTCCTTCCTTGATTTCTCGGCCGACAGGGTCAACGCTTCGATAGGCCTCCGCGGCAACATCAGCGCCCGTTTCCGCTACGACCTCTTCGGAGGATTCGCCTCCGTCAAGAACGGCCTGCTCTATTCGACCGGCGGCCCCTCGGTCGCGTACAGGAACCATAACCTCTGGTACCTCACCCTCCTCACCGGCTGGGATTCGCCCCACTGCAGGGTCGACGGCGGCTTCTTCGTCCGCAAGACCGACCTCGACGAGAGGAAGGCCGACGTCTTCGCCCCCGGCGTCTTCTCCGGCTATTTCAAGGCCGAGTACATCTACAAATCCCGCCTTGCGGTCGGTCTCGACTGCTCGTTCTCCACGGCGATGCGCTCCTATGGGGAAGAGCGGCTCACCGTCCCCGGATGGTTCGATCTCGGCCTGATCGCCGATTTCTCCGTGACCCGCAGATTATCCGTCTGGGCCCGCAGCGGCAACCTTATCGGGATGACTATCCAGAAGGTGCCCTATTACTCCGAAAAGGGCCGCTGGGTGACTGCCGGCGTAAAGTTCATTTTGTAGGCTGAACGCTTGTTATTTCAACGATTTTTAACTATCTTTGTGCGTTTTATAGGGACCTTCCCTGAATAGAAAAATAACAGCACAAAGATATGAGCGAAAACGAAGAAATCAAGCAGGCTGAAGAACAGTATTCCGCCAATTCAATCCAGGTCCTCGAAGGACTCGAGGCCGTAAGGAAAAGGCCGTCGATGTACATCGGCGACATCGGCGAAAGAGGCCTGCACCACCTTGTCTATGAGGTGGTCGACAACAGTATCGACGAGGCCATGGCCGGCTTCTGCACGGACATCGACGTCGTCATCCTCCAGGACAATTCCATCCGCGTCAGCGACAACGGCCGTGGCATCCCGACCGGGATGCACGAGAAGGAGCACCGCAGCGCCCTCGAGGTCGTCCTCACGATCCTCCACGCCGGCGGTAAGTTCTCCAAGTCCAATTACAAGGTCTCCGGCGGTCTCCACGGTGTCGGCGTCTCCTGCGTCAACGCCCTTTCGGATCACCTCCACGCCGAGGTCCACCGCGAAGGCAAGGTCTTCGAGCAGGACTACTCCAGGGGCAAGCCGCTCGGCGACGTCCGCGTGACCGGGACCTGCTCCGACACGGGTACTATCATCACCTTCCACCCCGATTCGACGATCTTCGTCCAGACGATCGTCTACAAGTACGACACCCTTGCCGCCCGTCTCCGCGAGCTCGCGTACCTTAACAAAGGCATCCGCATCAGCCTGACGGACCAGAGGGAGCTCGTCGACGAGATGGTCGAATCTCCCGACGGAGAGATGAAGGCGACCGGCAAGACCGTCTTCCGCCACGACACCTTCTACTCCGAAGAAGGCCTCAAGCAGTTCATCGAGTACCTCGACGGCGGCGCCTCCCAGCTCATCCCCGAGCCCATCTGCGTCGCGGCCGACAAGATCATCCCCATCGACATTGCCCTCAGCTACAACAACGGCTACTCCGAGAAGATCTACTCCTACGTCAACAACATCAACACCATAGAAGGCGGTACCCACCTCCAGGGCTTCAAGATGGGACTTTCCCGTTCCCTGAAGAACTACGCCGAGAAGAACAACCTCTTCGCCAAGCTCAAGACCGAGCTTTCGCCGGAGGACTTCCGCGAGGGTCTCACCGCCGTCGTCTCCGTCAAGGTCGCCGAGCCCCAGTTCGAGGGCCAGACCAAGACCAAGCTGGGAAACAGCGAGGTCACCTCGGTCGTCTCGCAGGCGACCGCCGCGGCCGTCGATTCCTACCTTGAGGAGCACCCCAAGGAGGCGCGCATCATCATAGACAAGATCGTCCTCGCCGCCACGGCCCGCGCCGCTGCGCGCAAGGCCCGCGAAATGGTCCAGAGGAAGACTGTCATGACCGGCGCCGGCATGCCCGGCAAGCTCTCCGACTGCTCGGAGAAGGATCCCGAGAGGTGCGAGCTCTTCCTCGTCGAGGGAGACTCCGCAGGCGGTACCGCAAAGCAGGGCCGCGACCGCCGCTACCAGGCCATCCTCCCGCTGAGGGGTAAGATCCTCAACGTAGAGAAGGCCCTCGAAGCCAAGGCTTTCGAGAGCGAGGAGATCCGCAACATCTACACCGCCCTCGGCGTGACCGTAGCCCAGGAAGACGAGACCGGCGAAAAGAAGATGGACCTTTCCAGGCTCCGCTATCACAAGGTCATCATCATGACCGATGCCGATGTCGACGGCAGCCACATCGCCTGCCTCATCCTGACCTTCTTCTTCCGCTACATGTTCGACCTCATCAAGAACGGATACGTCTATCTCGCAACCCCTCCGCTCTATCTTGTCAAGAAAGGCAAGGAGGAGGTCTATTGCTGGACCGAGGGCCAGAGGGACGAGGCTGCGCTCCGTCTCGGCAAGGGCTCGGAGAAGGGCGTATTCATCCAGCGCTACAAAGGTCTCGGTGAAATGTCCGAGGCCCAGCTCTGGGAGACTACGATGGATCCTTCCCGCAGGCTTCTCCGCCAGATTACCATAGAGAATGCGGCCCAGGCCGAGAGGACTTTCTCGATGCTTATGGGCGAGGACGTTCCGCCCCGCCGCCAGTTCATCGAGGAGAACGCCCACTACGCCAACATCGACGCTTAATCTAAACCACAAATTAATTATATGTTAGACATTTTTGACAGGATATCCCGCGACGCAGGCGGTCCTATCGGACAGTATTTCGAGCAGGGTTTCGGCTACTACATGTACCCGCGCCTCGAGGGCGAGCTCGGCCCCCATATGTTTTTCAACGGCATGCCGGTTCTCAACTGGAGCCTCAACAACTATCTCGGCCTGGCCAACCACCCCGAGATCCGCAAGGTCGAGACCGAAGCGACCGCTGAGTGGGGCCTTTCCTATCCCATGGGCAGCCGTATGCTTTCGGGCCACACCAAGTACCACGAGAAGCTCGAGAAGATGTTCGCCGACTTCGAGAAGAAGGAGGACGCCTTCCTCTTCAACTTCGGCTACCAGGGCATAGTCTCGACCATCGACTGCCTCCTTGCCCGCCACGACGTCGTGGTCTATGACAATGAGGCCCACGCCTGCCTCCTCGACGGTATCCGCCTCCACATCGGCAGCAAATACAAATACCGCCACAACGACATGGCCGACTGCGACAGGATCCTGACCAGGGCCTGCAAGGAGGCCGACGAGAACGGTGGTGGCGTCCTTCTCATCACTGAAGGCGTCTACGGCATGACCGGCGCCCTCGGCAAGCTCGACGAGATCGTCGCACTCAAGAAGAAGCACAATTTCCGCATCCTCATCGACGACGCCCACGGCTTCGGCCTCATGGGCCCTCACGGAAGGGGGACCAGCGAGCACTTCGGCGTGATGGACGGAGTCGACCTCTACATCGGCGCCTTCGCCAAGAGCATGGCTTCCATCGGCGGCTTCGTCGCCGGCCCGCGCAAGATCATCAACTATCTGCGCCTCAACATGCGCTCCCAGATGTACGCCAAGAGCCAGCCCCTCCCGTTCGTGATTTCCAACATCAAGAGGCTTGAAATCATCATGTCTCCTGAAGGCGACGAGCGCCGTCGCAAGTGCATGGAGATCACCCACGCCATCCAGAAGGGCTTCCGCGACCAGGGCTTCGACATCGGAGAAGCCGAAGCGTGCGTCACCCCGATCCATATCGACGGCGGCGGCATCGCCCAGGCGACCAAGATCGCGAAAGACCTCCGTGAGAACTACAAGATCTTCTGCTCGATGGTCATCTACCCCGTCATCCCGAAGGGCATGATCATCTTCCGCATAGTCTCCACGGCCTCCCACACTATGGAGGACGTCAACTACACCCTCAACGCATTCAAGGAAATCAAGGCAAAGCTCGACGCCGGTCTCTACGACGGCGACGACATCGCCGCGATGAAAGTCGACTAATGGGTTACAGGAGCTATTTCAAGGATAAAGTAATTGTCGTGACCGGGGCGAGTTCGGGCATCGGGCTCGCCTCGGCACGCCTTTTCGGCAGCCTCGGCGCCTTTGTCGTGATGGCCGCAAGGTCTCTCGAGAAGATGCAGGAGCTTTCGGCAAGCGTTTCGCAGGACCCGTCGAGGGTCCTCTGCGTAAAGGCCGACGTCTCCGTCGAGGATGATTGCCGCGCCCTCATGGAGCAGACCGTGGAGCGCTTCGGCCGCATCGACATCCTCGTCAACAACGCGGGCCTTTCGATGCGGGCGATGTTCGCGGACCTGGACCTCAAGGTCCTCAGGACGCTCATGGACGTCAATTTCTGGGGCACTGTCCAGTGCACCAAATACGCCCTGCCTCACCTTCTGAAGACTAAGGGCCAGGTCGTAGGCGTCATATCCATAGCCGGCTATTCCGCCCTTCCGGCCCGCACAGGCTACTCCTCGTCGAAGTACGCGATCCGCGGTTTCCTCGACACACTCCGTATCGAGCACCTCAAGGACGGCCTCGGCGTCCTCGTCTTCGCGCCGGGCTACACTTCGTCCAACGTCCGCAACGCCGCACTGACGGCGGACGGCTCCGCGCAGGGCAAGACCCCTCTCGAGGAGGGTAAGCTCATGAGCGCGGAAGAGTGCGCCCTCCACCTTGCCAAGGCGCTTGCAAGGCGCAGGTCCGAAGTGATCCTGACCGGCCTCGGCAAGGCGACTGTGGCATTCCACAGGCTCTTCCCGCGCCTTACAGACCGCCTGACCTACAGTTTCATAGCCCGTGAGGCTGACAGTCCCTTCAAGTAGAAAATGAAATTACCGAAGATCCCGAGACGTTTCCTGCCGCTTGCCGCGCTGATCCTTGTCCTCCTCTTTATCATGCCGAGGACGGCCAAGTTCGGTTACGACTACAAGAAAGGTTCGCCCTGGCCCTACGAGACGCTTATCGCCCAGTTCGATTTCCCCGTCCTCAAGACTGAGGACCAGATACTCGAAGAGCGTGAAAGCGCAGGCTCCGTCATCATCCCGTATTACCGTTTCTCCGAAGAGACGGTAGGGGAGACGGTCAAGGCTGTGGAGGGCCTGGATCTCGGAAAATACTCCTCCCTCAAGGGGGAGATCATCGCCAAGATAGGCGAGATCTACAACAAGGGCATCATCTCGGATGCCAAGGTCAAGGTAATCAAGGGCTCCGCCGACGTCTCCAAGGACGTGATCTTCATTCAGAGAGGCAAAAGGGCGGAAAAGCACCCCGTGACGGAGGTCTATAAGGTCTCCGCCGCGGAGAACAAGCTTCTCTCCGACATCTCGGCCCGCCACCCGGAGGTCAACGTGGACTCCCTCCTTTCCAAGGGCGGGGTCTATGAGCTTCTCGCCCCCAACCTTTCCTACGACCGCACGACGACGGAGCTCGTCCACGCCGGCTCGTCGGACTACATCTCGCCGACCCAGGGCTACGTGGCCAAGGACCGCAAGATCGTCTCGCAGGGCGAGATCGTGACGGCCGACATCGCGCAGATGCTCGATTCCTACAAGGCCGAATACAACAAGACCTACGGCTACGGAAAGCCCCGCGTCCTGCTCTGGCTGGGCAATCTTCTCCTTGCCATAGTCCTTGTTGTAATCCTTTATTTCTCAATCTACTACACCAATCCGAAGATATTCTCCGACAAGGCCAGGTACTCCTATCTGCTGACTGTGTTCCTGCTTGCCGCGGTCTCGGCGTTCCTTACAGACAAGCTGCCTCAGACGCTTGTCTATCTGATGCCGTTCTATATCTTCGCCCTGTTCCTGCAGTCGTTCTTCTCCACGAGGGTGGTGCTCCCTGTCTATGTGGTCTCGCTGCTGCCGCTCCTGATATTCTCGGGAAGCGGTGTCGAACTTTTCATAATGCACCTTTCCGCCGGTGTGGTCGGAGTCTATATGGTAAGGTATTTCGGCAAGAGCTGGCGCCAGTTCATACTGGCGGCGACAGTCTTCCTTGTGCTGCTCGTAACCCATGTAGCCTTCCGCCTGACCGACACGGTTGCCAAGAGCAACTTCTTCCGTACTGCGATGTATCTCGGACTCGGATGCTTCATCGCAGTCGGACTCTACCAGCTTATCTATCTCTTCGAGAAGATGTTCAACCTGGTGTCCACCAACCGCCTCAACGAGCTTGCCGACACCAACAACAGCCTCCTGCGCGAACTCTCGCAGAAGGCTCCGGGGACCTTCCAGCACTGCCTTCAGGTTATGGGCATGGCTGATGCGGCCGCCCGTTCCATCGACGCAGATGTCGCTCTCGTGAGGGCCGGCGCCCTCTACCACGACATCGGCAAGATGGCAAATCCCCTCTGTTTTATTGAAAATGAGAACCTTGTGCCGGGCGGTGCCCACTACCACGAGTCTCTGACCGCGGAAGAAAGTGCAAGGCAGATTATACGCCACGTAACCGACGGCGTCGAGATCGCCTCCAAAAATGGCCTTCCCGACGTCATCAAGGACTTCATCAGGACCCACCACGGGACCTCCAAGACCGGCTATTTCTACGGCCGTTACCTCCAGGAGGGAGGAGACCCGGAGAATGCCGCCGCATTCACGTATCCCGGTCCCAATCCCGTGACTAAGGAGCAGACCGTCCTCATGCTCTGCGACTCCCTTGAAGCGGCCTCCAGGACGCTCAAGGAGAACACTCCGGAGGCCTATTCCGAGTTTGTGGAAAGCATAGTGGACGGCAAGATGAAGCAGGGCCAGTTCAGCGAGGCCGACATTTCCGTGAGGGAAATCGGTATAGTAAAGGAGGTAATGAAGGATTATCTCCGCCAGATGTACCACGAAAGAATCGAATATCCAAAATAAAAAACATAGTAAAATGAAAATTGACAGCAAACAGATCGACGCTCTGAATTCGACAGTGAAGATTACGGTGGCCCCCTCAGACTATGAGGAGGTCGTGAAGAAAAGACTTTCCGAGCGCAGGCGCACGGCGGAGCTCAAGGGATTCCGCAAGGGTATGGCCCCTGCTTCCCTTATCAGCAGGCTCTATGGCGAGCAGGCCCTTTACGAGGCCGTCAACAGGGTCGTCTCCGACGCCCTCAACGCCCACATCAGCGAGAAGAAGCTCCGCGTCGTCGGCGAGCCCCTTCCCAGCGAGGACCAGCCGGAGAACAAGTGGGAGAACGGAGCCGACTTCTCCTTCTCTTTCGATATAGCGACGACCCCGGAAATCAACGTGGAAGTCGACAAGTCCGACAAGGTGGTCTATTATCAGATCAATGTGACCAAAGAAGCCCGTGAGGGCCTCAAGAAGAACATTCTCGGCAGCTACGGCACGACCGAGGAGGCCCCGAAGGCCGGTCCCGAGGACTACATCATCGCCGACCTCGACAACGGCGCCCACAAAGTGGACGGCGCTTATATCTCCCTCAGGAATGTCGCTGAGGCCGTCCAGCCGGCGTTCGTCGGCATCAAGGCCGGCGACAGCCTTGACATCAATGTCAACGAGGTGTTCGAGAACGAGACCGACAGGGCCGCTCTCCTCAAAGTCAAGAAAGAGGAGCTTGCCTCGATAGACCCCGCTTTCAAGCTCACTGTAGTCAATGTCAAGACCTTCGTTCCCGCCAAGGAGAGCCAGGAGACCTACGACAAGATCTACGGCGAAGGCGTCGTGAAGAGCGCCGAGGAGTTCGACGCGAAGATCGACGAGAGGCTTCGCGCAGAATACGCCCAGATGGCGGATTCCCGCTTCGCGAAGGACCTGCGCGACTATCTCGTCGCGAAGGCTGCGGTCGACCTCCCCGAGGCTTTCCTCAAGAGGTGGCTCTACGAGGCCAACGAGGGCAAATATTCCAAGGAGCAGATTGAGCACGATTTCCCCGCTTTCCTCGCCGATTTCCGCTGGCAGATGGTCAAGGGCTCCATTATGAAGAAGCTTTCCATCAAGGTCGAGAGCGCCGAAGTCCACGACGCGGCTGTCTCCTATGCGGCCTACCAGTACGCCATGTACGGTTTCGCCAACGCTCCCAAGGAGATGATCGAGGACTATGCGAAGAGGATTCTTTCCGACGAGCGCCAGGCCCGTCAGCTAGAGGAACAGGTCGAGGACAACAAGACCATCGCCGCCGTCCGCGAGCTCATCACCCTTGAGAACAAGAAGATCTCCGAAGCCAAGTTCAAAGCCCTATGAGTAAGGAATTCAACCGTTTTGCCGCTTCGGCGGGAATTTCTTCGATGACGCTCCACCGCTACGAAAGTGCGGTGGACGCGTACATCAACCCGACCATCATCGAAGAGCGCAAGCTGAACGTAGCGTCGATGGACGTGTTCAGCCGCCTTATGATGGACAGGATAATATTCCTCGGAGTCCCCATCGACGACGATGTCGCCAACATCGTCCAGGCCCAGCTGCTGTTTCTCGCATCGACGGACAGCAACGCCGACATCAGCCTGTATCTCAACACTCCGGGCGGCCAGGTCACTTCCGGCCTCGCCATCTACGACACGATGCAGATCGTCTCGCCTGACGTTGCTACAATATGCACCGGCATGGCTGCCTCGATGGGTGCCGTGCTGCTCTGCGCAGGCGCGGCTGGCAAGCGTTCGGCCCTTCCTCACTCGAGGGTGCTGATCCACCAGCCCCTCGGCGGCGCCAAGGGCCAGGCTTCCGATATCCTCATCGCTGCCAAGGAGATTGAGAAGACCCGTGAGGAGCTCTTCCGTATCATCGCTTCCCACAGCGGCCAGCCCTATGAAAAAGTGGCTGCCGACGGCGACAGGGACTACTGGATGACCTCCGAAGAGGCTCTCGCCTACGGTATGATCGACGAAATCCTGAAGGGAAAGAAGAACAGGTAATGGCAGGAAAGAAAATGTCCGGGGCTTCGCGCAGATGCTTTTTCTGCGGCAGGGAAGAGAAGGATGTGGAATTCCTCATCCAGGGTATGTCAGGCTGCATCTGCACCGACTGCGTGGAGATGATAGAAGACTACCTGTCTTCGAATAAGGTCAAGCCGCAGGCTAAGCCCGACCTTCCGGTCAAGACGCTGACACCTAAGGAGATAGTGGCTGTCCTGGACCAGTATGTGATAGGGCAGGAGAGGGCGAAGAAAATCCTTTCCGTAGCCGTCTATAACCACTACAAGCGCCTCGCCCACAACCTTGGGGGTGGTGGCTCCGACGATGTGGAGCTCGAAAAATCGAATATCCTCCTCGTCGGTCCGACGGGGACGGGCAAGACTCTTCTTGCCAGGACCATCGCCCGCCTGCTGGAGGTCCCGTTCACAATCGTGGACGCGACCGTCCTGACTGAGGCAGGCTACGTCGGCGAAGACGTGGAGAGCCTCCTCACGCGTCTTCTCCAGGAGTCCAACTACGATGTCAGTAAGGCGGAGATGGGCATTGTTTTCATCGACGAGATTGACAAGATCGCCCGCAAGAGCGACAACCCTTCGATAACGAGGGATGTCTCCGGCGAGGGTGTGCAGCAGGCTCTCCTCAAGCTTCTTGAGGGGAGCGTGATCAACGTCCCGCCGAAGGGTGGGCGCAAGCACCCCGAGCAGGAATTCGTCCACGTCAACACCCAGAATATCCTCTTCATCTGCGGCGGCGCGTTCGAGGGAATCGAGCGCCGTATCGCCCAGAGGCTCAACACCCAGATCATAGGTTTCGGTGCTGAAGAGAAGCAAAGGATTTCTTCAGATAACCTCCTCCAGTACGTTGAAGCACAGGACTTGAGGTCCTATGGACTTATCCCCGAGATTGTGGGGCGTCTCCCCGTCGTGACGTATCTCGACCATCTCGACCGCGACGCACTCAAAAGGATACTCACCGAGCCTAAGAACTCGGTAATCCGTCAGTATGAAAAGCTCTTCGAGATGGACGGAAAGAAGCTTGTCATAGACCCTGAGGTCCTCGACATCATCGTGGACACATCGATCGAGAACAAGCTCGGCGCCCGCGGCCTCCGTTCAATCTGCGAAAGGATTATGACGGACGCGATGTACGAAGCGCCTTCTGAGAAGTCGAAGACCTTCCACATCACGCCGGAGTACGCCCGCGAAAAGCTCTCCTAAAGAAAATCTTCAAAGTAGCGCGTGACCTTGTCCATCAAGTGGATACGGTCACGCCCCATTACATTGTGCTCCGCCACCGGGTAGGGGAAATAATCCACCGGGACGCCGAGGTGTACGCATTCCTGTATGAAGCTGAGGCTGTGCTCCCAGACGACGGTCTTGTCCACCGCGCCCTGGCAGATGAGCAGGCGGCCTTTCAGATTGGCCGCTTTGCTGACGAGGCCGGTCGCCTCGAAGCCTTCCGGGTTGGTCTCCGGAGTGTCCATGTAGCGTTCGCCGTACATCACCTCGTACCATTTCCAGTCGATGACGGGGCCTCCGGCGACCCCGACCTTGAAGGTCTCGGGGAAGCGGGTCATTAGGGTTATCGTCATGAAACCGCCGTAGCTCCAGCCGTGGACTCCGATCCTGTCGGCGTCCACGTAGGGGAGGCTGCGGAGCATCCTGATGCCTTCCATCTGGTCGGCGGCCTCGGCCTCGCCGCAGCGGCGGTTTATGGCCTTCTCGAAGGCCGCGCCGCGGTTCTCGGTGCCGCGGTTATCCTGGACATAGACGATGTAACCCTTCTGTGCCATAAGCATTTCCCACATGCGGACGCCGCCGAGCCACTTGTCGGCGACCATCTGCGAGTGGGGGCCTCCG
This sequence comes from uncultured Bacteroidia bacterium, assembly GCA_902791945.1. GTDB lineage: Bacteria > Bacteroidota > Bacteroidia > Bacteroidales > UBA932 > Cryptobacteroides. Next base: position 3,372 of record CADAXR010000030.1, on the reverse strand, counting down.
TAGACATAGACAATGACGGGGTATTTCTTTGAAGGGTCGAACCCGAGGGGCCTGTAGAGGCGGTAGTAGTTGTCAAAGCGGCCGTCGGCGCTCGGGACTGTGCCGAGCTCGACCTCGACGGAGGCGTAGGCTCCGAGGGGGTCTTCGGCGACGCTGACGGTGCGGCTGCTCTTGCCGTCAGTGGAGCGGAGAACCGTTTTGCCGGGGAAGTCGAAGGAGGTCCAGCTGTCGATGTACCAGGTACATGAGGGGTTCATCGAGACCTCGTGCCAGCCTTCTTCAAAGGTGAGGCGGACGGGTTTTCCGAATTTTATCCGGTCCGGGGTCGCCTTCTTTTTGGGGATGTTCAGATCAATGCGGAAGAGGTGGTTCTCAATGGGGGAGACCTCGGCTGAGGTGTACCAGACGGATTTGCCGTTGTCGGCTACATAGCGGACGTCGGCGTCGACGGCGGTGAGGCGGCGGACATGGCCAAGAGTATCAACGAGATAGAGGTTGCGCCAGCCGTCCCTGTTGTCGGTACGGTAGATGAACAGGTCGCTTCGGCCTTTAAGGAAGTAGAGGGGGTCCTGCGGCTCCACCCAGGCGTCGTTGTCCTCCGTGAGGAGGGTGCGCCGGAACTCGCCGGTCACGGCGTCGTAGCGGTCAAGCCTGGCGTGGTGCTGGCTACGGTCGAGGATGACGGCATAAATATCCTTTTCGTCCTGCGACCAGCTGACGGAGGTGATGTACCTCTCGGGGGTGAAACCCTTGATGTCGAGCACTGTAGTTGCCTTTGTGTCAAGGTGATAGACCATCAGCTTGACCTTCTCGGAGTCCATCCCGGCCATCGGGTACTTGATCTCGACGAGGGAGCCGGTCCGGGAAGTGATGTCAAGGAGGGGGAAGCTCGTTACCTGCCTCTCGTCTTTCATATAGAAGGCGACGGCTCTCCCTGATGGGGAGAAATACCAGCCGTCGTTGATGCCGAACTCGTTGCGGGAGACCGTCTCGCCGAAGGTGAACGCACCGGAGGTCCCTTCCGCAACAAGGGTCGTGTCGCGGCCTTCCACGACGTAGAAACTGCCGTTTTTGGAGAAGGCGGAGGGCTTTTTTGAGGGGAGGGAAATCCCCACGGAGTCCTTGACCCACTTTCCGTCTTCGACATATCTGTAGGAGTAGTCTCCCGTCCACCTGCAATAGGACCTTTTCGGATAGACGCCTTTGCCGAGGACGGCCTCTTCCATGGTCAGAATCTTGCCTGAAGGGTCGCCGGCGGGCCTTGTCTTAAGGACGGCCGCCCCTGCGGTACAAGGAAGAAAAGCCGCCAGGGCGATGGCGGCTGCAAGTCTTCTTATCATATATTATTAGATAAAGACGTCCTCGTCGAGGGAATGGTTCTTCTCCGGGACGGGCTCCGAGCCTTCTATGGCGTCGACTATGCTCGACTGGTAGCCCCTCCAGGGGAGGGCGCCGAAGTATTTCTTGTAGTGGAGGGTCACTCTCTCGCCGGTCATGTTCATAAGCTTGTCGGCGACTTCCTTGTCGGAGACGGAGAAGGTGAACTCCTTGGACTGGACACCCTGGGCGTTCTTGTTTCCGGAGCCGTAGCCGGTGAGGATCATCACGCCTTCGTAGGTCTTGAACACGTAGCCCTTGCGGGAGATCTGGTTGAGCTCTCCGGTCTTGACGCCTTCGCTGAAGACATAGTAGAAACGGAAATAGCAGAAGGCCGCGAGGCCGAGGATCACGATTACGATAAACCAGGTGAGAACTTTTTTGAACGTTGTCATAACAGTGCTTGTTTGAGACAAAAATACGAAAATTTTAATAAGAAAAATGCAGGGGTAGCAAGGATTTTTTCAGGGGTAGTCAAAAAAAGAGTATAAGAAACACTGAAAATGTATAAAAAACATAAAAATATGCGGTCTGAAGCCATCCGGCGCTTGATTCGCGGCCGGGGAGAGGAGTACCTTTGCAGCGGTTCTGATTCCAGTCAAATCACGCCGTGCGTCCGCTTCATCTCATACTGTCCGCCCTTGTCGCCGCCTGCTCCACCATGCCTGAGCAGACGGCGGAGGTGACCGTGAGAGTGGAGTGGCCGTCGGAGCCACCGTCTTCGATGACGGTGGTGGCCTATGGACGTACGCTGCGGGAGCTGCAAAGAAAGACCGTGACCGGAGCCGACTCGGTCAGGCTCCGCTGCCCGGGGAGGGTGCTTGCAGCCGTCGCGTTTCCATATACGGAAAGCGAGTGGCGTTCGCTGCGCCTTCTTTCGACGGGAAGCCTGGCCTCGGCGGCGGTCACTTACGGGGAGGGATACGGACCCGGGACGCTCTTCAGCGCCGGAGGGGCCTTCGCGGAAGGGGACGGGTGTAATATATCTGCCCGCCCGTTCCTTTATCCGAGGGAGGTCTGCGTCCGGATAGACGAGCCGTCCCGGATCGCCTCCATCGAGGGAGCCTTGTCGGACGTCCCGGCGGGAGCGCTGCTCCTTGGCGGGGAAACGCTCCGCGACAGGGCCTCGGTCCCGCTCCGGGACTGGAGATTTTCGGGGACCCTTGCGAGGTCCACGTGCACACTGTTCGACAGCGGATGCGTCGGGACCGTCTCGCTGAGGATAGTCCTCAGGGACGGGAAGACGGTCTTCCGTACCCGCTTTCCCAGCGGGCCTCCGGGCATGTTTCCGGTCCCCGAAATCTCCCTTCCGGAGGTCTCCTCCGGTGGTTCTTTCCAGGCTGAAGTTGGGGACTGGACGCAGTCGGACACCATCACAATCAATGTTTAACACAATCCCTTGACAAAATGAAAAAAAGCATCCTTGCCGTGGCGGCTCTTGCCGCGACCCTCTTCTCCTGCAAGTCAAACCTTGCCGATCCCTCCTCTCCCGCGCTTCCTGAAGCAGTAATGTTCGGGTCCTATGTGCCCTCGACGCGTACTGCAGCGATAACGAGCGCTAACATCACCGATTTCGGCGTCTATGCCTTCTACAACCCTTCCGGAGGGTGGACTTCGGACCTCACTCCCAATTTTATGTTTGACCAGAAAGTGGAGGGGAGCACCGCGGCGGGATTTACCTATTCCCCGCTTAAGTACTGGCCCAAAAACGAAGGGGAGACGATTTCGTTCTTCGCCTATGCGCCCTACAAGAGCGCTTCCAACGGGATTTCCGAGAGCTCGAACCCCGCTTCTGCGGGAAGCCCTGTCCTGAGGTACGAACTTCCGGCCGCGGAGGAGGACCAGGTGGATCTTCTCGTGGCGGACCCGCTTCCCGGCCAGACCGCCTTCGACGGGCTGGTGCGGTTCAACTTCTCCCACGCCCTTTCAAGGATAGGGGTGAGCGTCAAGACGCCGGCTTCTGTGATTGCGTCCGGGAGCTCCGTATTCCTCAAT
>CADAXR010000029.1 GCA_902791945.1 uncultured Bacteroidia bacterium | reverse complement strand
GAGAAATCGCTACCGAGAAGCTTTCTGACGCCCTCAGCCATAGCTTCGGCGACCTCAGCGCTGACAACACCGTGTTTTTCAATCACCTCGGAAGGGACCCCGAGGACACTTTCTTTGACTGACACTGCGTAGGATGTCACGCTGCCGAGGAAATAGGCCGAGGAGCCGCTTATCGAGGTTATAAGGTGGGCTATCTCCCCTCCTGTGCAGGATTCTGCGGCGGAAACGGTCTTTCCATGGCGCGTAAGAAGCTTTCCGAGGGCGTTCTCAAGGGTGTCGTCGCAGTCGGAATACATCAGGTCTCCAAGGAGTTCCTTTAGCTTTGAAAGCTCTTTTTCAAGCCTTTCCGTTTCGCCTTCCTCACCTTTGCCATAAAGGGAAAGGCGCAGCCTGACGCCTGTAAGGGTCGAAGGAAGATAAGCAAGGTGCATATCACCCGGAAGAGCGTCCTCCCAGGGTTCGAGAAGTTTGGAGAGAGCCGATTCTGCCAGTCCGAAAGTCATTATGGTCCTGTGAAGGATATGTACCGGCGGAATCCATGACTTTACGTCTTCAATCACCTCCGGAAGGGCTCCGAGTGCCTCGTGGGGCACTCCGGGAAGAGAATAAAGCACGCTCTCCCCTATTTTGAAAACCATGATCGGCGCCGTCCCGAGGCGGTTTGGAATGACCCTTGCCGTCTCCGGCACCATCGCCTGGGCCAGATTGTTATCGAGGACGTCAAGCCCTCTGGAGTGAAGAATATCGCGTACGATCTGCTTCTGCTCCGCATTTTCCACATAACGTGTACTTCCTGAAAGTTCGGCAAGCGCATCTTTCGTGATATCATCCTTCGTCGGTCCAAGACCTCCGGTAGTGATGACTACCTCGTTCTCACTCAAAAGATTACGTAGAGTTCCGATGATGTCTTCCCTCTTGTCCGAGATTGAAACCATGCGGGTGACCTTCACTCCGACGGCCTCCAGGGCGGAGGCTATGGCCGCCGAGTTGGTGTCCACGATCTGTCCGATGAGAATCTCATCGCCTATAGTACAGACAGCTGCCTTTGCCATTATTCGAAAGTTTTTTCCTGACCGTTATATTCGTCTTCAAGCACCCGGAGGATATCCTTGGGGTGCGGAATGGGGTTGCCCTTGTAGGGCTTAAGCATAAGGAGGGAAATGCCCTTTGAGAATGCCTCGGACGCTTCGGAGGCCATTCTGAACGGGGCGGAAACCACTACGGGGAAGCGGGCGGAAGTCTTTTCTACTATGCCGGAAGCGAGATCGACCGCTTCAGCGACAGAGTCCCCTTCCAGCACGATTCCGTCAATCCCTGACAGCCGGCAGAAACCGACTAGGGTGTCGATAAGGCCCGGATCCATGGAAGTGTCCACTTTAACGAGCAAGGGCTTGTAAATCTCCTCGGAAAGCCTGGTGGAAATTATGTCCTCCAAAAGATCCCTAACAAAGGATTCGTCTGTCAGCAGAGGATTGGGATCGGAAAGGTCACGGCTTAGCACAAAACCGTCCGCAAAGTCGTACAGCGTTGAAAACAAGCGGTCTGTCGAGGAGATCGTGTCCTCCTCTGAGCGGTTTGCGCATGTCACCTTGATACAGGCGAAGACCGGAACGTCGCTCTCTCCCCTCCTGAGATATTCCAGGGTCTCCCTGCTGCCTTCCACCTCTATAAAACCGTAGCCGAAATCCGACAGGGCGCCCATTATCCGTCCTCCGTCCTTTATGGACGTGCCGGCCGCCCCGATGGGGTTGGCAAGTTTAAGCCCGAATATCTCTTTTCTGAGCCCGGTGAAACTATGGGTATAGAAAAAACGCCGGATTGGCCGTAAAAGCGGGAGGCGACGGAGGAACAATCCTAAGGAAAACATAAATATCTGATTTACAATAAATGTAACACGCTTGTAATCTTAAAAACACTTACGTTCGGGCCACATCTTCCAGCACTCTGAAGAAATTCCGGCCGGCTACAAGCTCGATTTCATCGTCGCTGTAGCCCCTGCGGCTCATCTCATCGAACACCTTGCGAAGCATCGAGATGTCCTCGAGGCCTTCCGGCGGCACATCGATGCCGTCGAAGTCGGATCCGATGCCGACGGACTCGATTCCGGCCACCTTCACGGCGTGGTCTATGTGATCGACAACGTCCTTGACGCCGGGACGGTGCAGCGTCTTAAGCTCATCGCGAACGGCATAGAGTGCCGCTCTCTTCTGCGGGTCTGCCGGATCCGCCCGGAACACTTTTTCAATGGCGTCCGATTTGTCACCGAGCCCGGTCAATTCCAGTTCGTGTGAAAACGCATCTGAAAGGAAAACCGGATAAAAATTGATCTGACAGACGCCTCCCTTGCCCGCGAGGGCGCGGAGCTGGTCGTCCGTCAGGTTCCTGCGGTGGGAACAAAGCGCCCTGCAGCAGGAGTGCGTTGAAACTATAGGGGCGGAAGATGCCTCGATGCAATTGTAGAAAGTCTTGTCCGAGCAGTGGGCAATATCGACAAGCATTCCGATGCGGTTCATCTCCGCCACGACCTCGCGGCCGAAGGGGCTGAGGCCACCCCAGCGCTTCCCTTCTGCGGCGGAGTCGCAGATGTCATTGTCTCCGTTGTGGGTCAGGGTCACGTAGCGCACCCCCGCCCTGTAGAAAAGTCTCAGAAGAGAAAGGTCCTTTCCGAAGGGCAGGCCGTTCTCCAGACCGAGAAAAATTGAAATGAGCCCTTTCTCCTTCAGTGCATAAGCCTCTTTTGGAGAACGGGCGAGGGCGGCAATCTCCTTTGATGCTTCGAGGGCGTCATAGACCGCCGCGAGCATCCTGAGGGCGAGATTTTCCGATTCTTCCCTCGTCAGTGCATTTGATGTAAAAAGAGCAAAAAAGCAGGCGTCGATTCCCCCTCGCCTGAGCTTGGGGAAATCGACGTGTGCGTAAGGGGTGTCCTCTCGGATATCCCTGCAGCGGAGAAGCTGCGACGGGGTATCGCAGTGGGAATCGACGACAAACATTACTTTGTGCCGACGGGGGCGAGGGTGGACTTGATGACCTTGACGATCTTGAAGTCGGGATCGCCGCTGTAGTAGAGTTCGCCGCCGCTGACAAGCTCGACCTTGATCTCGTCGGAAGCGTTGACATTCATGTCAGCGCCGCTGAGCTGGACGATAGCCTTGGTCGTAGGCATTGCGGTCGCGTCGATGAAGGCGGAGTTGGAGCCCCTGACCTGGATGCTCTCGGCCTTGCCGGAAAGGGAGACCTTCGATGAGTTGGAAGCATCGACGTCGGCTTTCTTGAGCTCGGAGGAAATCTGGACCTGGGAGGATCCGCCGGAGGTCACATCGAGGGAACCGGTGTTTCCGGAGACGATGACGACGGAGGAGTTGCCGCTCTTGATGGAAAGTTCGTCGGAAGTCTGGGCGAGCTTGATGGAAGTTGAGCCGTCAGTGTTGACGCGGAGGTTCTTCTCGGCGTTGACGGTGAGGACGGCGTTGCTCTTCTTGGTAAGGTTGAGCTCGGCGGTGCCGGTGTTGATCGTGAGGGCCTTGATGGAGGAAGTACCGGAGAGCTGGATATCGAACTTGTTCGAATTGAGGGGCTGGTTGGCGGCGAGAGTCGCATTGTCGGTCAGCTTGATGCTCTCGATGTAGCCTTCGGGGAGATAGACGATCGCACGGAGGGTCGGAGCGGGAACGCCCTTGCCTTTGTACTGCTTTTTGACCTCCTTGGGAATGGCCTTCTCGTCAAGACCGAGGAAGAGGACTTTGCCTTTGACATAGCTGAGGACGCAGTCGGCGATGGCCTGATCCACAGTGAGGTTGATACCGAAGCCGCCCTTTGAGATCGCGACATCGAAATCGCTGGATGCTTCAATGGAGCAGAACTCGGAGAACTCCCTTTCCAACGTGGTGGTCTGGGCATGGAGGGAAACGCCGCAAAGGAGCGCGAAGCTCGCGGCAACAACGGTTAAAAGCTTGATTTTCATAATATAAGGTTTTACGTTCATACTTTTTCTACTAGGTCTTCCCACTCGCTTTCGAAGGCTTCCTTCTCCAGCTTTTTTTCGAGATAGTCCCTTGTCAACTCCAAAATATCGTCATTTTCTTCGGGAGATGCAAGTTTTTTCTCTATTTCAGTCATTTCATCTTCCAAAGATGACACTTTTTTTTCAACAAAATCTATCCTGGCAAGCAGTTTTTTTCTTTCTTTCGACTCGGCCCTTCCTTTTTGGAAAGCCTTCGCCGCATCTTCATTTTTCTTTGCGACAGGCTTCGGGAACTTCCGCTCAAGTTCGGAAAGCGATTCCAGTTTCCGCTTTTCAAGGAAGGAGGAGACGTCGCCGAGGTGTTCCCGGACCTTTCCGTCCCTCACTTCGTAGAGCTTGTCCACAAGCCCCGAAAGGAAGTCGCGGTCGTGGGATACAACAATGAGCGTGCCATCGTACTTTGCAAGGGCCTCCTTGAGCACATCCTTGGAGCGGATGTCCATGTGGTTGGTCGGCTCGTCGAGCGCCAGGAGATTGCAGCTCCGGAGCATCAGTTTGGCCATCCCGAGCCTCGCCCTCTCCCCTCCGCTGAGCACCGAAACCTTCTTTTCTATCTCCTCTCCCCTGAAGAGGAATGCCCCGAGAAGATCCCGGAGCTGGGAGACCGTCCAGCCGGCCGCGCTCTTTTCGAGCGTGCCGAGGACGGTGTCGTTGCCGTCGAGGATGTCCTCCTGGTTCTGGGCATAGTAGCCCGGGGTGACGTTGTGGCCGCCGTAAACCCTGCCTTCCATAGGCTCGAGCTCACCCATTATCACCTTCATCAGAGTGGTCTTCCCTTCGCCATTCCTTCCGACGAAAGCCACCTTTTCCCCTCTCCTGATCTCCACTTTCGCGCCGGTGAAAACAGCCCTGCCGTCATATCCGGCCGCAAGGTCCTCGCAGCCGAAGACTACGTCGCCGCTTCTTTGCGACGGCGGGAAATGGAGCCTGAAGGCGGAGGTGTCGACCTCATCGATCTCTATGCGCTCAAGCTTGTCCAGAGCCTTTATGCGCGACTGGACCTGGTTGGATTTGGTGGGCTTGTAACGGAAACGGTTGATGAAATCCTCCGTCTTTTCGATCATCCTCTGCTGGTTGTCGTAGGAGGCTTTCTGCTGCGCAAGCCTCTCTTCCCTCAGCACAAGGTATTTGCTGTAGGGAACCTTGTAATCCTCGATATGGCCGAGGACGATTTCGACGGTCCTTGTCGTCACGCTGTCGAGAAAATGGCGGTCGTGGGAGACCACCATGACGGCGCCGCGGTAATCCTTGAGATAATCTTCCAGCCACTCGATCGATTCGATGTCGAGGTGGTTGGTAGGTTCGTCCAGAAGGAGGATGTCCGGGCTGGACAGAAGGACTTTAGCCAGCTCCATCCTCATCTTCCATCCCTCCGAGAAGGTCTCTACGGGCCTCGAGAAGTCGCCGTCCTGGAAACCGAGGCCGAGAAGGGTCTTCGCGGCCCTCACGTTTTCAGGTTCGCCGCTTTCCAGGTCCAGCCTGTCGGAAACGGCGTTCATCCTTTCGATGAGGGCGAGGTACTCCTCCGATTCGTAATCGGTCCTCTCGGAGAGTTCGCGGGAGATGGCGTCGAGCTCCTCGGAAGCCTTCTTTGTGGATGCGAACACCGTCATCACTTCGTCGATGACGCTCTGTCCCCTGCAGTGTTTCATTATCTGGGGAAGATATCCGACTGTAAGTCCGGTCGGACGGTCAATCGAACCGGAAGTCGGGGACACTTCCCCGTTCAATATTTTAAGAAGGGTTGATTTGCCGCAGCCATTGCGGCCGACAAGGCCTATCTTCTCGTTCTCGGTGATGTGGAGGCTCACCTTGTCAAGGAGAGTGAAACTGCCGTAGGACAGGGTGATGCCGCCGAGTGAGATCATATGTTCTCTTCGATGAGTTTTACGATCTTTTCCGGGCAGCGGACCGGGTAGAACGTCTGCTTGTCGAGAAAACCGAGGGTTACCTCGCCTTCCGCGCAGATCTTTCCGTCCTGGTTGACCACCCGCTGCTTGACTATGAGCTTCGCCAGTGGCGTCTTCTCAATTTCTGCGACGGCCGTCAGGGTGTCCCCCATCCTTGCGGGATAGCGGAAACGGCAGCTTGCGGTCACGATGGGGATAAGGATCCCGTCCCTCTCGCAGTCCACAATCGAATAGCCCCAGGAATCCATCATGGTGTTCCTCGCGCACTCGAAGTAGCGGAGGTAGTTGGAGTGGTGGACCACCCCCATCTGGTCCGTCTCGTAATACCTTACCGGAAACGTTGTCTCGTAATGTAACATATTCTGTTATCTTTTGAAGAATGTGCTGTCTCTGTCAAAAACCCTTCGACCTTCGGTCTTCGTCCCCAGCTACCTGCGGTAGCAGTCAGGCCCGTTCATGAGGCCACGGGCGGCCACAGGTTTTTGACAGAGACAGCACATTCTTCTTAAATACCTTTAAGGACGGCGAGCTGGGCCTCGAGGCTGGCGATGCGGGAAAGGGCGTCGGCCTCTTTCTTGCGCTCGTTGGCGATGACGGCCTCAGGAGCCCTCGAGGTGAAGGCTTCGTTGGAGAGCTTCTTACGGACGGAGTCGAGGAAACGCTTCTGGTACTCGAGATCCTTCTCGGTCTTTGCAATCTCCTCGGCGGTGTCCACGAGGCCTCCGAGCGGAACGAAGAGTTCGCTCGTGCCTATCATGAAGGACACGCCTTCTCCCGAGGCACTCCCCTCTTCGATGGAATCCACGCCGGCGAGTTTCTTGACGACGGCGGCATCCCTTTCGGGGAAGAATCCCTTGACTTTCAGCGAGAGAGGCTGCTTCGGGGGAATATTTTTCTGCTGACGCGTGCCGCGGAGGGCGACGATGGCGTCCACTGCGAATGCGACCGCGGGGGGCGAGATCCTGCCAGAGCTCTTCGGTGATGAACGGCATCACCGGGTGGATCAGGCGGAGAAGGGCGTCGAAAAAGCCGATTGTGGCGTCGTAGGTCGCCCGGTCGAGCGGGAGCGGCTTGCCGTCGGCATAGGCCGGCTTCACGATTTCAAGATACCACGAGCAGAAATCGTCCCAGAACAGCCTGTAGACGGACATGAGGGCGTCGGAGATCCTGAACTTGGAGTAGTGGTCCTCGACTGTCTCGATGGTGCTGGAGAGCTTCGCCCTGAACCACTCGACGGCGGAGGACGCAGCGGCGGGCTGAGCTGCACTGTCGCTCACCTCGAAGCCGGTGATGAGGCGGTAGGAATTCCATATCTTGTTGCAGAAATTGCGACCCTGCTCCACCTGGGACTCGTCGTAGAAGATGTCGTTGCCGGCGGAAGAGCAGAGAAGCATGCCGATGCGGACGGCGTCGGCGCCGTATTTTGCGATGAGGTCGAGCGGGTCCGGAGAATTGCCGAGAGTCTTCGACATCTTGCGGCCGATCTTGTCGCGGACGATACCGGTCAGGTAGACGTTAGAGAACGGCTCTTTGCCGAGGAACTCGTCACCTGCCATAATCATCCTGGCGACCCAGAAGAAAAGGATGTCCGGACCGGTCACGAGGTCGTTGGTCGGGTAGTAATAGGCGAGGTCGGCGTTGGGCTTGTGCTCCGGGTGACCCGGCAGACCCGGATCGAACACGGAGATAGGCCAGAGCCAGGAGGAGAACCAGGTGTCGAGGACGTCCTCGTCCTGGCGGATATCGGCCGCCGTGAGGGCGGGATCGATCTTCCTGGCGGCCTCGAGGGCCTTTTCGGCGTTCTCTTCGACCACGATTGTCCCGTCCGGGAGATACCAGGCCGGGATGCGCTGGCCCCACCAGAGCTGGCGGCTGATGCACCAGTCGCGGACGTTCTCCATCCAGTGGCGGTAGGTGTTGCGGTATTTGTCGGGGATGAGCCTTGTGCGGCCGCTTTCGACGGAGTCGAGAGCAACCTTCGCGAGGCCTTCCATCTTGAGGAACCACTGGGTCGAGAGCTTCGGCTCGATGACGGCGTCGGTCCTTTCGGAATATCCCACCGGGGACACATAGTCTTCGACTTTCTCCAGAAGACCGGCTTCGGAGAGCATCTTCTCTATTTTCTTCCTCGCGACGAAGCGGTCCTCGCCGATGAGGATCACGGCGTTCTCGTTGAGACGGCCGTGGTCGTCGATGATGTCGGTGATGGGCAGGTTGTGACGGAGGCCGATGGCGTAGTCGTTGGCGTCGTGGGCCGGGGTAACCTTGAGGCAGCCGGTACCGAAGCCGATCTCGACATAGGAGTCTTCGATTATCGGTATCTCTTTATTAATAAGAGGAATGAGCACCTTCTTGCCTTTGAGCCAGCCGTAGCGCTCGTCGTCAGGGTTGATACTGACGGCGGCGTCGGCCATGATGGTCTCGGGACGGGTCGTCGCGACGACGATGTATTTATCGGTCCTGCCGCCGTTTCCGTCGGAAACGTAGTAGCGGAGGTGATAGAACTTCGACTGAGTGTCCTTGTGGATCACTTCCTCGTCGGAGACGGCGGTAAGGCCCACGGGGTCCCAGTTGACCATGCGGACTCCCCTGTAGATCAGTCCCTTCTTATAGAAGTGGACAAAGGTCGAAATCACGGCTTCGGAAAGGTCCGGATCCATCGTGAAACGGGTCCTGTCCCAGTCGCAGGAGGCGCCGAGCTTACGAAGCTGCTTGAGGATGATGCCGCCGTGCTCCTCCTTCCACTCCCATGCGTAGCGGAGGAACTCCTCGCGGGTCAGGTCTTCTTTGGAAATACCCTGCTCCTTCAGCCTCGCGACGACCTTAGACTCGGTCGCGATCGAGGCGTGGTCGGTCCCGGGGACCCAGCAGGCGTTCTTGCCGTCCATCCTAGCCTTGCGGATCAGCACGTCGTTGAGCGTGTTGTTGAGCACGTGGCCCATGTGAAGGATTCCCGTCACATTGGGCGGCGGAATCACGATCGTGTAGGGCTCCCTCTCATCCGGCTCGGAGTGGAAGAACTTCTTTTCCATCCACTTTGAATACCATTTATCCTCCACTTCGGAAGGATTGTACTTCGCTGATAGTTCCTTCATAACTTGTCTTTTCTCTTTACAAACTACAAATATAACCATTTTTTCGCCAATTCCCCCCTATTTGCCTATAACTCTTATTTTATATATATTTGCAAGATTAATAATACGTATGAACCTGAACCTCTACGAAGAACTGTGCAAGGACTACCGCTTCCGGGAAGGACTGCACACCTGCATCAACTGCGGGACCTGCACGGCAATCTGCCCTGCGGCGGAATTCTATCGCTACGACCCCCGTAAAATACTCGACACCGTCCAGCGGAAGGACAACGATGCAATCGAAGCCCTTCTGAAAAGTGACACGATATGGTACTGCGGCGAATGCATGAGTTGCCTGACCCGCTGCCCCAGAAAGAACGGTGCAGGCCTCGTCATAATGGCACTGCGCTCGCTCTCCGCTCGCCTCGGCTATTTCGTATGCTCCGAAAAAGGCCGCCAGCTCTATCCCCTCACCAAGGCGCTCACGGGCAATATCCTTAACTACGGTTACTGCGTCTATCCGAGGACCTTCGACTGGGAAAAGCACAAGGAAAGCGGTCCGGTCTACAAGTGGCACCTGGAGCATCTTGAAGACGATATGGAGCGCCTGGGAGCCAATTTCGAAGGCGAAGGGGCTGGCGTACTTCGACGTATTCCGCAGAAAGACCTCGATGAAATCAGGGCCATATTCGACGTGACGGGCGGCACTGAAAGGATTGAGACGGTCAACCGCTGTTCGGCGGAAAAGGCCGCCGAGATGGGGATGACTATGGACGAATATGAGGCCTATACTTTCTCCCACAACTCAGGGTGCCACACAAACGACTGATCCGCAATGATATACGAAGGCAAACAGAAAATCTGGGCCGACTACCAGAAAGAGATACCGGACGACCACTGGTACTTTGTCCGCAGCTGCATAAGGCAGAATTTCTTCCCCGCCAGCGAAAAGTATTTCACCGAAATAACAAAGAATGTCCTCGGAAAGGACATCTATGAGTCGCCGCATCACACGACCTGCGGCGGCATCGCCTACCACTGCGACACAATTCCGCAGGAGACTGTCATGACGATTGTCGCACGCCAGTTCGCACTCATGACCGAGGCCGGATACGAGAACTACGCCGCCTCATGCATCACCTCTTTCGGCAACTACATCGAGACTCTCGAGTCCTGGCACGAATTCCCCGAACTGGAAGCAAAGATCAGGGATTATCTCTGGAAGGCATGCCGCAAGGAGTTCAATAAGCCGAAATATGTGGCCCACTCTTCCGACCTTATCTATAAATTCCGCAACGAGATAGCCTCCAGGGCCAAATTCCGGCTTGTCAACAAAGAGACCGGAGAGCCGCTCCGCGTCGTGGAGCACATCGGCTGCCACTACAACAAGATGTTCCCTTCAAAGGGCGTCGGCGGCGCTGAATACCCCTATGTTCTTTGCGGCATGGTCGAAAGCTGGGGCGGGCAGATAATTGATTATCCTGAGCGCCGCCACTGCTGCGGCTACGGCTTCCGCCAGTACCACGTCCAGGCAAACAGGGGCTACTCCTTCTCCAACACCCACAAGAAATTCGAGAGCATGGAGCCCTACAAGCCTGATATGATCATCACCAACTGCCCGGGCTGCCCCTATTTCCTCGACAGGTGGCAGTACGTCACCGCCGAGACCGAGGGCAAGACCTACGGGGACAAGCCAGGCCAGGGCATCCCTGTCTTCACCTACGAGGAAGTTGCCGGTCTAGTGCTTGGCTACGACCCGTGGGATCTCGGCCTGCAGCTCCACCAGGTGGCGGTCGAGCCGCTCCTCGACAAGATCGGCATCCCCTATGATCCCGCATCCAAGTATCTCGGAGTCAATAAGAAAGATCTGGGCAGGCCGGTCCTTCCCGAATGCATGACCTGTTTTTAGAATATAGGAATGAAAGAAAACGTTGTAATAATAGGCGGCGGCATTGCCGGCATCGAAGCCGCGAAGCAGCTTCTTCTGCTCGGCTACTCCCCCATTATCGTTGAAAAACAGGACCACCTCGGCGGCCACGTCGCCGAATGGCACAAGCTTTTCCCGGACATGACTCCGGCAAAGGAGATCGTGGACCAGATGACCTCCGAAATCGGCGGAGCCAATGTTTTCCTCGAGACCACGGTTTCCTCGCTGAACAGGCTTTCCAACGGATACAGCGTCGTGCTCTCCAACGGTATCGCCATCGTATGCCGCGCCATCCTCATCGCGACCGGCTTCCATCTTTTCGATGCCGAAAAGAAGGAGGAGTACGGCTATGGTGTCTATAATCAGGTCATTACCAATCGCGACCTCGAGCATTGGTTTAATAGCGGAAAGGACGTTCGTATAGACGGACGTGAGATGAAGAAGATAGGCTTCGTCCACTGCGTGGGCTCGCGGGACCTCAAGGCCGGCAACTCGCAGTGCAGCAAAGTCTGCTGCGTGACCGCCATCAAGCAGGCCATCGAGATGAAGGAGAAATTCCCCGATGCCGAGATCTACTGCTTCTACATGGACCTCCGCCTCTTCGGCAAGAAATACGAGGATTTCTATATCAACGCCCAGAAAGACTACGGCATCCACTTCATCAGAGGCCGCGTCTCCGAGGTCGGCGAGAAAATCGACGGCTCCCTCCAGGTCAAGGCCGAGGACACCCTTTCCGGCAAGCCGCTCAAGGTAACCCTTGACCTTCTTGTCCTTATGGCCGGCATGGTCTGCAACCCCAGGACGACTGAAATTGCCCGTATGATCCACGCCGACATCGACACGGACGGATTCCTCCGCAGCCGCAACAACATATATAATATAATGGAAAGCGACAGACCCGGCATATTCCTCGCCGGGACCTGTACCGGCACCAAGACCGTCCCCGAGACGGTAGCCGAAGCGCGCGCCGCAGTCCTTTCCATCCACAACTACCTGAGCAGATGACGGATTTTGGTTTCACAAGAGCAAAGAGCTCGACCGTCAACCTCGACGAGGTCGACACCTCGTTGTACCGCAAAATGCTGCAGGTTGAGCCGGATGTGAAGCGCTGCATGGAGTGCGGCAGCTGCAGCGCTGTCTGCACCGCCGCTCCCCTGTCCGGGATGAGCGTCCGGAAGGTCATCCACGCCCTTGAAAGAGGCGTCGATATAGCCCCGATGCTCTCCGGCTGCATGCTCTGCGGCAAGTGCACGATGGTCTGCCCCCGCGGCATAAACACAAGGCATCTCATCCTTTCGCTGGAGAGATACTACAAGGAGGAGGAGAAAGCATGAGACCCGATTTCCATCCTTTCGTAATCCCCTTCTGCGCCGGAATGGCGTTCGTCCTGGGCTACTGCTTCTTCGGGATGATCCATATCCTTTTCCAGCTGCCGCGGCGCGACAGGAGGCACTTCCTGCTGTCGCTAGTGAACCCGAAGACCGCCTGGAAGAACATCCGTGACATATTTCTCAACTGCCTGATCCACGTCAAGCTTTGGAAGCGCAATCCGCTTCTCGGATATATGCACTCCAGCATAGCCTTCGGATGGTTCATGCTGATCCTGCTGGGCCACGTGGAGGTCCTCCTGTTTGCTCCGGGGCACCTCTCGAAGTTCTACTATCCCATCTTCTTCAACTTCTTCGTAGCGAAGAGCGAAGAGACGATCGGCGGCGCGGTGCTCTTCTTCCTGATGGATTTCTTCCTCCTGGTGGTGCTTTCAGGCATTACTCTCGCCATCATCAAGAGGGTACGTTCCCTGTGGTTCGGAATGCGCAGGACCACGCGTCCCAGCGTGCTGGATATGATAGGCCTCTATTCCCTTTGGGCCATATTCCCCCTGAGGCTTCTCGCTGAAGGGTTTACGGCCCATATCAGCGGCGGCAGCTTCCTTATTATCCCGCTCAACTGGATAGTCCGCGGCTTCCTCGGCAACGAGGTCAATATGGTTCCGACCTGGTGGGCCTATTCGATTGCCCTGGGGGTATTTATGGCCGTTCTGCCGTTCACCAGGTATATGCACATCCCTTCGGAGATGCTGCTGATTCCGTTCCGGAATGCCGGTCTCTGCATACGCCACCCCAGGAAAGGCTTCGCCAAAATACAGGTTCTCAGCTGCCCGGGCTGCGGCGTCTGTATCGACGCCTGCCCGATGAGCGCCAAGAAAGCCAATATCAAGGACACGACCGTCTATCTCAACCGCCAGATCCGCAGGCGCAACGAAAAGCGCATCGAGGAAATCTCCGACAAATGCATGATGTGCGGCAAGTGCACCGCCCTATGCCAGGTCGGCGTGGACGGCCCGCTCATCCGCCAGGCGCAGCGCTCCATGCGTAAATATGCCGTAGAAAAGGATTATTCCGCGGCCGTCTCCCCCACTCCGGTCGAAAAGGCCGAAGTGGCCTATTTCGCCGGCTGTATGACGCAGCTCACCCCCGGCATATCAAGGGCCGTCGAGTCCCTGTTGAAAAAGGCAGGCGTGGAATATGCCTTCATCGACCGCGAAGGCGGCCTCTGCTGCGGCCGTCCGCTTATGATGTCCGGCCGCATCAAGGAAGCCCGCGAACTTATGCAGAAAACCAAGGAAAGCATTCTCGCAAGCGGCTGCAAGACGCTCCTTCTCAGCTGTCCTATCTGCTACCGCGTCTTCAGGGAGGAATACGAACTGGAAGGGATTGAAGTGATCCACCACAGCGTCTATTTCTACAATCTCGTAAAAGAAGGCCGCCTGAAGCCGACCCGAAGCGACATCCACTTCGTCTATCACGACCCGTGCGAGCTCGGGCGCGGAAGCGGCATCTACGAGGAGCCGCGAAAGCTCCTCCGCACTTCCTGTTACCTTGTGGAAGCGGCCAAAAACCGCGAGGAGAGCGTCTGCTGCTCCGGTTCCCTCGGCAGCCTCACGCTCGGTTTCGCCGACCGCAAGGAGCTCACCGAGGCCGCCCTCCGCAACCTCACCTCCGACATCCCGGATGCGATAGCGACCGCCTGCCCGCTTTGTCGCAGCACTTTCCGCCGCTACTCCGACATCCCCGTTTCGGACATCGCTGAAGTAATTGACTCAAGAACATAATACCATGGATAACAACAACCAGAAACAGCTCCAGATCGAGCTCAAGCCGGAAGCCGCCCAGGGCTCCTACTCCAACCTCGCCATCATCAGCCACTCGAAGAGCGAATTCGTGATCGATTTCGCGACCATGCTCCCGGGCCTTCAGAAAGCGGTGGTCGGAAACAGGATCATTATGACTCCCGAGCACGCCAAGAGGCTTCTTGCCGCTCTCCAGGACAATATCCAGAAGTACGAGAACCAGTTTGGCCAGATAGATATCGCTTCCGGCCGTACGTTCAACCTCACCGATTTCATCCAGAACAACGGCACAAAGTCGTGACCGATCTTCTTGAAATCAAGGCTTTCGCCTTCGACGTAGACGGCGTTCTGACCGACGGCGGCGTGTTCTGCAACCTCGAGGGGCAGCTGATGCGCACCTACGACGCCAAGGACGGCTTCGCTCTCCGGATGGCTGCGATGAACGGCTACCCGATGGCCGTCATCACCGGCGGCCGTTCCGGCAGCATCCGCGCGAGGGTCATCACATCCGGGCTCAAGCCCGAGGATGTGTACCTCGGCTCCCGTGACAAGATGACCGACCTCCGCGATTTTTGCAGAAGGCACTCCCTTGAGCCTAAGGATGTTATGTTCTTTGGCGACGACCTTCCGGACGCAGAGGTCCTGAAGGCCTGCGGCTGCGGAGTGTGCCCTTCTGACGGCACTCCGGACGCGAAGGAAGCGGCCGACATAGTCTCCGACTATCCCGGAGGCAAGGGCTGTGTGCGCTACGAGATGGAGAGGGTCATGAGGCTCCAGGGCAAATGGAATTTCGAGACGGCAGAATACAAGAAAAGGTTCTGATGGATTTCGGAAAGAAAATAATCCTCGGCAGCGCCTCTCCCAGAAGAAAGAGGCTGCTGGAGGGTATGTGCATAGATTTTACGGTTGACACCGGCAACACTTTCACCGAAGGCATCGAAGAGGGAATCCCCTACCGCGAGGTCCCTGTCAGGATGTCCGAGGGCAAATCCCTCGGCTTCCACCGTCCGCTCGCGGATGACGAGATTCTCATTACTTCGGACACGATGGTCATCCTGGACGACGAGATCCTCGGAAAACCTGCGGACCGCGAGGATGCCGTGAGGATGCTTCGCGACCTCTCCGGCCGCACCCACGAAGTAGTCACGGCCGTGACTCTCCGTGACTCCTCCAGGATGAAGACCTTTACGGACAGTTCTCTTGTCCGTTTTTCCACTCTTGCGGAGGAGGATATCAAATTCTATGTGGACACTTTCCGGCCTTTCGACAAAGCAGGCGCCTACGGCATTCAGGAATGGATAGGATACATAGGCATCGAATCCATCGAAGGCTCTTACTACAATGTCGAAGGGCTCCCCACGCAGAAGTTGTGGGAAGCCCTCAAGGACTTTTGCCGGGGCGTTATTTAATTACGCCGAGCTCTTTTCCCACCTTGACAAAGGCTTCAATAGCCCTGTCGAGGTGTTCTTTTTTATGCGCGGCTGAAAGCTGGACGCGGATACGCGCCTGGCCTTTCGGCACGACAGGGAAATAGAATCCCGTGACGAAAATGCCTTCCCTGGCCATTGCAGCGGCGAATTTCTGGCTGAGGGGTGCGTCGTAGAGCATTACTGCGCAGATGGCGCTCTGCGTCGGCTTTATGTCGAAACCGGCGGCTATCATCTTCTCCCTGAAATAGGTGACGTTCTCCATCAGGCGGTCGTGGAGGGCGTCGCTTTCGCCGAGGATGCGGAAGGTCTCAATCGCAGCGCCTGCAATCATAGGAGGAATCGAGTTGGAGAACAGGTACGGTCTGGACCTCTGACGGAGCATCTCTATAATCTCCTTCCGGCCCGTCGTAAACCCGCCCACAGCGCCGCCGAAGGCTTTTCCGAGGGTCCCGGTGAAGATGTCGATGCGGCCGTAGCAGCCGTAAAGCTCGGCCACTCCCCTTCCGTGGGGCCCGACAACGCCGGCGGAATGGCTTTCGTCCACCATCACAAGGGCGTCGTACTTCTCCGCGAGATCACAAATCTTGTCCATCGGGGCGACATTCCCGTCCATCGAGAAGACGCCGTCGGTGCAGATGATGCGGAACCTCTGGGCCTGCGCCTCCTGGAGGCAGCGCTCCAGCTCAGCCATGTCGGCATTCGCGTAGCGGTAGCGCACGGCTTTGCAGAGGCGTACACCGTCGATTATCGATGCGTGATTGAGCGAATCGGAGATAATCGCGTCGTCGGCGGTCAGGAGCGGCTCGAATACGCCGCCGTTGGCGTCGAAGCAGGAGGCGTAGAGGATTGTGTCTTCGGTCTTGAAGAAATCCGATATGGCTTTCTCCAGCCTCTTGTGGATGTCCTGGGTGCCGCAGATGAAGCGGACGGAGCTCATTCCGTAGCCCCGCTCCTCCATCGCCGCCTTCGCAGCCTCTACGAGCCTCGGATTGTCGGCCAGGCCGAGGTAGTTGTTGGCGCAGAAATTCAGCGCCTTCGACCCGTCCTCCAGCGAGATCTCCGCGCTCTGCGGGGATGCTATGTTCCTTTCATTCTTATACAAACCCGCTTCCCTTATCGCGGCGAGCTCATCGGAGAGATGTTTCTGAAATTTTCCGTACATGACGTTCTGGTTAAAAGTTTCGTCTCAAATATAGTCAATAACTATTATTTTTCATAAAAATTGCTCATATTTGTATAAGGTTTTAAAAACAGCACCTCTGCTTTTTTCCACCTTCGGTTCCTGACGGAACCTTCGTCCCTCCCATCTGGCGATGGGCCCCACCCTCTAATATGCCGAGGATGGCACGTTTCAAAAAGCAGAGGTGCTTTTTTTAAACGGAAATAACACTGATAACCAATGAAGAATGTACTTGTGATCGGTTCGACCGGACAGATAGGGTCCGAACTGACGATGAAACTGAGAAGGCACCTGCGGGAAGGAACTATAGTCGCCGGATATATCAAAGGATCCGAGCCGAAAGGGGCCCTGCTGGAGAGCGGTCCGTCGGAGATTGCCGATGTAAGGAATGCGAAAGGCCTGACGGAGATAGTCAAGCGCTACAAGATAGACACAATCTATAACCTTGCCGCCCTTCTTTCCGCGACCGCGGAGCAGAGGCCGCTTCTCGCCTGGGACATACAGATGAACGGCCTTATCAACGTCCTCGAGGTCGCCAGGCTTAACCACTGCGCCGTTTTCACACCAAGCTCTATCGGCTCCTTCGGCCCCTCGACTCCTAAGGTGTCGACTCCGCAGGACACGATCCAGCGTCCTACCTCGATGTACGGCGTGACAAAAGTGGCGACCGAGCTGCTTTCGGACTACTATTTCCATAAATTCGGCGTCGACACCCGTTCCGTCCGCTTCCCCGGGCTGATTTCCAACGTGACCCATCCCGGCGGCGGCACAACCGACTATGCCGTCGAAATCTACTACGCAGCCGTCAAGGGCGAAGAATTCGTGTGCCCTATCGCAGCCGGGACATATATGGATATGATGTATATGCCGGACGCCCTGAGGGCTGCGGTCAAGATAATGGAGGCCGATCCGTGGAGGCTCATCCACCGCAACGCCTTCAACGTCGCTTCAATGAGCTTCGACCCGGAGATTCTCGCCGCCAAGATCCGCGAGCACATCCCGACATTCACCATGAGATACCAGGTGGACCCTGTGCGCCAGGCGATAGCTGATTCATGGCCTGACAGCATGAACGACCGTGCCGCCAGGGAGGAATGGGGCTGGAGGCCGAAGTTCAACCTTGAATCGATGACGATTGACATGATAGCTCATCTGAGGGGAAAACTTGGGGTCTGAAATGTCAAGGGGTAATTTATATTTCAAATCATAAGCGTTTAGTTAAAAATTCTTACGATTTAATAGATGTCTATTTTTTCAGCCGCGGTTTGCGGCTGTTTTTTTTCACAAATCGAACGCCAAAAAGAGGTATTCAAAAATTTAATTACACTTAAATCACTGTAAATAAGCTATTTAGTAAAAAAGTGCAAAAAAATCGAAAAAAATTTTGAAAAAAATTTGCAAATACAAAAAAAAGCCGTACCTTTGTATCGGATTGAGGATGTCGAGGTTCTCTCGCCCCCAGTCTATTGGTTATTAGTTTTAGTGTTATTAATTATGTGGTTAGTATGAGTGGTCCGCGCGCGAGCGTCGACGACTCATTTTTTTTGTACCCGGTCCTCCCCTTCCGTTTGCATTTTAGAAAATTTATTTCGACCTTTGTTTTCCCAAGCGGAATTAGCTCAGTTGGTAGAGCGGCGGCTTCCCAAGCCGCAGGCCACGAGTTCGAACCTCGCATTCCGCTCAAAAAAGCCCCGGATTCATTCCGGGGCTTTTCTGCTACTATTTCTTCCAGGTAAAATTTTCGGGTCCGGCGCCTATCTCGAAATGCCGTTTGGCGATGCCGAGATCCATGGCCGTGTATCCTATCAGGGAGAATTTGGTCCTGGCGCTGACTACGTTGCCGTCTTCAATGGAGAAAGCGTACTTCTGCTGGTTGACTGCCGAGGGCGCAAGCACCACGGCGTTGATTCCCTCAAGGAACCAGTCCGGAAGGTGGAGGTGTGCATCCGCCTCGATGAATTGCGCCGGTGACCTCAGGTTGTGCTGCACGCCCTCATTCTCACCGTAACCGAAGGGTATGACGCAGTGGACCCTCTCGCCGGGGCGCAACTTGAATGCGCCGAAGACCTCCCTGTATGTAAGACCGACCCAGCAGCTGTTGAGCCCGAGGGTCTGCATCAGCAGGACAATCCCCTCTCCGTAATAGCCGACCTTCTCCTTCACCTCCGTGCCGCTTCCTCCGGCCATCACAAGGTAGTTGCGAACGCCGTGGAACGATCCGTACTCTATATGGAGGAAATTGCTGGCTATAAAAGCCTTAGGCTCGTTGATGACAATCTGGATATTGAGACCGGAAGCGGCATTCGCCTCGGCGACCGCCTTCCGTATCGCATCCATTTTCTCTTTTTCCACCGGTTTGTCGGTGTAGCGCCTCACGCTGTGCCGCGCCTTAATCGCTTCTTGAAGTGTCATGATCTAATTATTTTATTCTGTTTCCACGGCCTTGAAGGAGCGGCGGAAGAACTTGGATTTGAGCATCATCCGGAAGAGGAAGGGCTCGACGGTGTAGGTGAGGAGGATAGTCGTGAGCATGCCGATGAGGGTGCAGACGCCGATGGAGTGGACGGCGGGGTGACGGGCGAAGAGCATCGAGACCATGACGACTATAAGGACAAAGGCGGAGAAGAAAATAGCGCCTTTGTGGTAGTCCAGAAGGGTCGTGTCCTCTCCCCTTGCGCCGGCAAGCAGGCCGTTCATCACGAAGATGCTGTAGTCAACGCCTATACCGAAGATGAACGTAGAGATTACAATATTAATAAGGTTGAATTGCAGGCCGAAGATAGCCATGAGGCCCTGGACGACGTACCAGCTGAGGAACATGGGGAGGAACGACAGGATCGAGATCCAGATGTTCCGGAAGGCGACCAGCAGGACAATGAAAACGAATATCGACGAAATAAGAAGCGTCGTATTGAAATCCTGGTGGACAAGCTCGATCATGTTGCCGGTGTAGAACATAGGGTCCACAACGACGGGACCTCCCGAAGCATCCACTGCGGCATCAACCCTGGCCTTGTTCTCCGGAAGGAGACCGACCGAGTTGAATATGAGGAACTTCCCGCCGCTCTCTTCGATGAAATTGCAGAGAAGGCCTTCGGGGATGACTCCGCTGGAATAGAGGTCTCCGGGCTCGTACTCCCCTTCCACCATTGCGTAGAACGGGTCGAACATATCCGGGGAGAGATCGTATTTGACGGCGGAAGCCTTCAGGGCTTTCTGCGCCAGGGCTATCTTCTCCGGGCTCCAATAGGCCTTCCAGGCTGCGATTCGCTCATTCTGGCTCTTTACGGTAGCGAACAGCGAGGGAACGACAGGTGCGTAGCTCTCGACAAGGCCTGAATCTCTCAGGTCTTCGAGCAGCCCAGTCAGGGCGACATTCGCTTCAAGAGCTTCATCGAGGGTCTCCCCTGCCACTGCATAGTGGCGCTGGAGCGTGCCGTGTAGGACTTTTTCGGTGTACAGCTCATCGGAACGGCGGACGTCATCGCTGATATATCCGATGTGGGCGAGGTCGTTGTCGAATTTGACTCTCGGGGAAAAGACGAAACCGGTGAGGATGAGAAGGGCTACGAGCACCATAATCCAAATTTTCCTGTCGTAAGGATAGGAATTGATTTTTGCGACGGCCGCGAATATCTTCTCGTTCCTCGCGGTGTCGCTGTCCTTGAGCATTGGAGGGAGGAACGCCAGTGCGAAGAAAGTAGTTCCGATGAGCCCGAAAGTGGCATAGAGACCGAAATCGCGCAGTAGCTCGCTCTCCGTGAAAAGAAGGCCGAGGAAGGCGCCTACGGTCGTGATGCAGCCGAGACAGACGGGCGTGGACTCGTCGGAGAGCATCTTTTCTACCGAGCCGACATATCTCTGATGGATAATGACATGGAGGCAGTAGCTGAGGGCGACTCCGAGCACGACGGAGCCGATACCGAGCGCGAGGAAGGACATGCCTCCCTTGATCCAGTAGAGGCAGGCCATCGAGAAAGCAGCCCCGTAGATGACCGGAACGATGTTCTGCCAGACTATTCCGAGCCCCTTGAATGCGATAAGGAGCACGATGAGGATAAGAAGCATGGAGAGACCGACGGTGAGCCAGAGGTCGCGCTTTGTCATCCCGGCGTTGTCGGCGCTGCGCACAGGCACTCCGTGCATGAGGATATCCACCTCCGGATGTGCTTCGGCAACAGCCGATTTTCTTCTCCTGAGATCATTTATAAGTATTGTCGTCGAAGCGGAATCAAAGGACTGGAAGTCGGGCGATATGAATGCGAGGGCGACAGTTGAATCCGGAGAGAAAAGGTGTCCGTCCACTACGGTAAAACCTGATGCTCCGGAGGGCAGAAGCAGAGACTTGAAGTTGAACGGATCCGTCGCAACCATCTCGGTCGCGCTTCCGGTCCAGTCGTTCATCACGAGCTCCGAGTTGCGTGCCATCGTCTCATCGACGGCCTCGATCGCCTTGTCAAAGGCGCTGTAAAGGCTTGTGTCCACGAAAGACGGCACGTGCGCAAGGGCGAAATCGAGCGCGTTGACAGCGACATCAGGACCAATTGCATAGAGGCTCGTAACCTCCAGCGAGTCCATATACTCATCGACGATGGCCCCGAGCTCCGCCGGGGAAAGCTCGCAGCCCTCTTTGGCAGTGAACTGCACGAAGACCTTGTCCTTGATCTTGAGGTTGCCGAAGACAAGGCCGCTGTCCTCGTTGCCGGAGGCCGGGAGGAGTTTCGCAAGGTCCTCTTCGAACTGAAGTTTTGAGGCGAAAAACGCAAACAGGGCGAATGTGGCGGCGATTACCGTGTACAGCACCCATTTGTGCCCCCGGAAGAACCGGTACAGAGGAAGAAATATCTTTTCCATTTATCTGAGGTCGATGAATTTGACAGGTTTACGGGATTTGGCGGGGAAATTGATCCTGGCGATCTCCTCCACAGGGAGGATTTCGACGTCCGGAGCTACACGGATGCGCGAACGGAAGCGGTCCTTGAGGTCCTTGACCGGATCGAAGGAAGGCTGGCCCTTGAGGCCGACCTTGACCGTGACACGGTCGGTCCCGGCCTCGGAAAGGCTGACTTCGACGACGTAGTTCTCGACGTAGTCGGCATTGTCCAGCACGTCGTTGACCGCCGGCGGATAGAGCGTGGTGCCTTTGAGCTTGATCATATTGTTCTTACGGCCCACAAGCGGAGTGAGCCTGTAGGACCAGCGGCCGCACTTGCACTGCTCCACCCTCTTTGCCGCTATGTCACCCGTACGGAAACGCAGCAGCGGCATACCCTCGACGCCGAGTGTCGTGACCACGACCTCGCCTGGCTGCCCGTCGGGCACCGGGAGATCGTCTTCACCGATGATTTCCACGATGATAAGTTCCGGATGCACATGGCCTCCGAGTCCGTACTCGCACTCGGAGAATGTCGCGCCCATCTCGGTGGAGGAATAGGTTGCAAAGAGTTGGACATCCCACTTCTCTTTGATCTTGCGGCCGAGCAGGTTCAGGTTGAAATCCTGGTCGCGGAGGCCTTCGCCGATGCCGATTATACGGCGTACGGAGGAGGACTTGTAATCGATTCCGTGGCTTTCAGCATACTCTATGAGCCTGAGTATGAACGAGGGAACGCACATGATTGTGTCCGGTTTAAGCCTGCGGATGGTGTCCCACTGAAGCTCCGGAATGCCGTTGCCGACGCGGATGACACCGGCGCCGAGCTCCCTCAGCCCGAGGAAATAGGCCATTCCGGCCATGAACCTCTTGTCCAGGGTCGTCATAAGTTGCACTATGTCCCCGTGCTTCACGCCGGCACATTCGAAGGATTTCTTCTCATTGTACGCGAGCCTCTGAAGATCCTTCTCGGTGCACCCGAACGTCACCGGGTCACCGAGTGTACCGGACGTCGTGACATAGTCCACGATGTCCGCCTTCGGGCAGCAGAGGAAGTCGTCGTTGAATATCTGAAGGTCTTTCTTCTCTGTAAACGGCAGCTTCACAAGGTCTTCAAGCGTCCTTATCGACGCTATGTCAATCCCGTAAGATGCGAACATCCTCCTGTAATAGACGGAGTGCTCCGCCAGATACTCCAGGTGCTTTTTCAAAAGCCCTTCCTGAAACGCCTTTATCTCTTCCGGCGATTTGTATTCTATATCATTCATATATTCTACGATTTAAAAATGGGACATTCAGTTCATAAGGGCCTCATTCCACCCACGGAAAGTAGTGGGAGGGGCCCATCGAAAGATGGGAGGGGGAGCGAAGCGACGGTCCGTTGAACTGAATGTCCCATTTTTAAAGTTTATTAAACCATGCTATGAATTTTTTCTGCCACTGAGAGGTCTCGGGGCCTTGTTTTTCGGGGACGGCGCCGAAGCCGTGGCCGCCTTCATTATAAAGAGTGAACTCGTGCGGGACACCGGCGGCGGTGAGAGCCGAGTCGAGGACGACGGAGTTGTGGTAGTCGACTATCGGGTCGTCCTTGCAGGCGAGGACGAAAAACGGCGGGGCGGCAGGGGTTACGTGGCGCTCGAGCGAAAGGGAGTCCCGCATAACCTTGTTGTCCATGTTCTTTTCTCCCAGCAGTCCCCTTCTGGAACGCTTGTGGACATAGCCGTCCTCCATAGTCACCACGGGATAGATCGGTGCTGAAAAATCCGGCCTGAGGGACACTCCGTCGGCGATTCCGGTGAAATCGGTGTTGCAGTAAAGAGCTGCGGAAGCCACGAGATGGCCTCCTGCGGAAAAGCCCATTACGCCGAGCCGATCGGGGTCGATGCGGTAGTCCGAAGCCCCTTTTCGAACTATCGTAATAGCCCTTTGGATATCCTGGATCATGGCCGGATGGCGGTTCTTGTGCTGGGCGGCCCTGGTCGCGAAGGAGAAACCGGCCCAGCCGCCCGTGCGGTAATAAAGCACGAAGGCGGCGATGCCTTCGGAACGCAGCCACTCCGCGACACGGATCCCCTCATTTTCCTTGTCCAGCCAGAAATAGCTGCCGCCGGGGCAGACGATTACGGCCGGGAAGGGGCCGTCGCCTTCCGGGATGAAGGGAGTGAGGACCACTTTTTTCGAGCCGAGTCCCGTGTCTTCCCAGATACGAATCGGCTGAGCCTCCAACAATAGGGGCAGCAGAAGAAGAACTATGGCAAGGAGTCTTTTCATTCTTTCACAAATTCAAGATTGTGCGGTCTGTATGAGCACAGAACGGCAGTGTCATATTTCTCGGGGTCGCTTTCATATGCGACGACTTTTTTGTCCCGGTGGGTCATCGCGTAGAGCATGGCGAAGGCGCCGCAACCGGCGTTGCGGATCTCCACGGTCTCCCCTGCCGGCTCTTCCATGCCGTGGAGAGCTCGTTTTATGGCGTCGGAGCACTCACGCGCCGCATCGCCGCCTTTGTAGAGGTACTGGTACCTGACAAAGGGCGCGCAGTAGCGGGCCGTCTCCTTTTCGCGGCGTATTCTCTCGTATTCCGCCATATAGAAATGGCGCAGCGAACGGGTGAATTTCCTCACGTCGTCGGGGATTTCCGTAATCCTCTCCCCTGCCTCCATGTACAGATTAGCCTTGCGGAGAAGGAGTTCTTCCTTCGGCAGGGCGTAGCCGAAGCCGTGGATAAAAACAGGCAGAATATCGAGCCCGAGCTCCTTTGCAAGGATGAACGGGCCGCGGTGGAAACGCTGAATGCTGCAGTCGGCGCTTCTCGTGCCTTCCGGATAGACCGCGATGGAATAGCCGCGGCTCACCATCTCGCGCAGCTTCGGCAGCATATCCTCGACTCCGTTCGAAACGGGGTAAAACTCGGCTTTGCGGATGATGTAGCCGTAGTAGGGATTGTTCCAGACCCAGTCGTTGGTTAGGAGAATCACCTTCGGGGTCATCGCGAGGATGGCGAGGACGTCGAGGTGAGACTGGTGGTTACTGATGATAAGGGCCGGCTTCTCAAGCGGGGCGGCCTTGGAAGTGTACTTGCAGCCCGGGATAAGGTGGAGTGATATGCGTGCGCAGCGGCTGATAAAGCGGTGATAGGCGTCCTTCTTCCGCGGCGCGACGACAAACCAGACAAGCGAGACAAGTGAAATCCCTATCATCGCGAGGATGAAGACAAGAAGTATCCATCCCGTCGCAAGTATGCGTCCGGCCGTAACCGGCGTCATGCGTTTTTTGCCGCCCTTTTCTGTCAGAAGCCGGAAAATGAGCGGCGGAAGATAATAGGCCATTGCGACGACTGTCACCATGCCGATCATAGTCACGCCGGCGAGCGAACGCATCGCCGGATGGCGGGCCGTAATCAGCGCTCCGATGCCTATGAACATAATCAGGGCGGAAAGGACCACGCAGTTCTTGTAGGAGGAAAGAACTTTCTTTCCCGAGGCGTATCTGTCTATGAGTCCTTCAGTTATGAATATAGAATAGTCGTCGCCCTGCCCGAAGATGAAGGTCGCGAGGATGATGTTGACTATATTGAACTGAAGGCCGGTCAGCCTCATGATGCCGAGTATCCAGACCCAGCCTACGGCAAGGGGAAGGAATGCCGTGAGCGCGAGTTCGAACGAGCCGAAGGATATCCAGAGGAACACGAAGACGATGAGGCTGCAGATGAGTCCTATCTTGTCAAAATCCTCAGACAGAAGTCCCGCAAGGCGGGACGAGACATCCGATGAATCGAAGCAGAAACTGCTTCCGTCCATCGAGGCTCGAAGGGCCTCTTTGGCCGGCTCGGCCTCTTCTTTCGGTGTATTCAGGTAACTCACGACCGAGACGCCGTCTCCGCCGGAGAGATACATCCCCTGGCCGAGAGTGGCTGTCACAGGGGCGAAGAAGTCTGCATCCTGCACTTCGCGAGAGCTTTCCCAGGTACTCTCAAAGATTGAGAATGCACCGGGGGCGAATCCTCTGGCGGCCGATTCCTTCCGGAGATCTGACATAAGCGAAGGATGAGCTTCGCGCAGGGCCTCGAAGGCTTCCAGTCTCTCCTTCTGCTTCGCCTTCGAAGGCAGGAAGGGCAGGATGGAGCGAACGCTCCCCTTCTCTGAAGCGGCAGGAACCACCTTTTCCGCCTCTTCGATGGCCTTGTCCGCAGTCTCACCCGTACTCACGAGGAATATGCCGCCGCCGTTCCCGGCCATCGACGACAGGGTCTCGAAACCGTCCGACTGCTCCTTTGTCATGTAGTTGATGTGGTGCATGTCGGAGTCGAAGGAGATGTTACGGCCTGCGATTGCAAGGACCGTCGTAAGCACTGCAAAACAGATGAAAAGAGCCGCACGGCCCTTGCCGGAGAGCTTTATGTGACGGTCAAAATCCAGTTTGACGGTCCTGCGCTCAGCTTTGGCATCTCTCGTGAAGACAGGCATGAAGACGAGGACGAATATTATAGTCCCTACCAGCATCGCCGCCCCGATAAGGCCGAAGTCCCTCAGCGCTTCCGCCTTCACGAGAAGAAGGGAGAGGAAGGCGCCGACTGTCGTGATGTTACCGACAAGAAGCGGGACGACCTGGTCGCCGAGGGCCTTCCTTCGGTCGCGGGTAAATTTCAAGTGATCGACATAGTGGAGCGGATAGTTGACCGCTATGCCGAGTATCATGCAGCCTATGCCGAGGATGATGATGGACACAGAAGAACTTACCGTGGACACAAGGCCGAGGGCGAAAACGGCTCCCGCCGCAATTGCGAGCACAATCATGAGCACGTCGTCCAGCCTCTTGAACGAGAGGCCGAGGACGAGGGCTATCAGCACGAGCGCGATGGATATGGCGAGGACGCTGTCCTTGCGTATGCGGGACGCGTTGCCCACCGCGACAAGAGGCCCTCCGGTCGACGTGACCGTGATCTCCGGAGTACTTATTTTTCCGATGACTTCCTCAAGCAGAGCTGCTATCTTTGCGTTTTCTCCCGACTCACTGCCGGAGTGGGGCGATGAGAAAAGGATAATGCCCGTAGTCCCGTCCGGAGTGAAAAGGAAGCCGTCCCGGAGATTGGCCCCACCTGTCGGGTCCATCGCGGAAAGCCGTTCAATGACAGGAAGAAACAGCCCCAGAGGGTCGGAGCGGTAGTATTTTGTCCCGAACGGATTGAGCGGCGAGTAAAGATTCTGCTTCACCTCGTCCAGCCGGTTCCCTATATATCCGGGAACCGAAAGGAGCGAATCCGCACGGGCGATGTCTTCCCTGGTCAGGAAATACGGATAATTGGCGCTTATAAATGAGAACACTTCCGATGCGGATCCCATATCGACCTGCGCACGCACATCCGGAATCAACCCTGCAGTGTCCGCTTCGGCCCAGGCGTCCTCGAAGGAGAGCATCTTCTCCATTATCTCTTCTTCGTCATCCCCTTTGAAGAACACCGCTATCCTGTCCTGTCCGCCTAGTTTCGCATATATTTCAGAGTACCTCGCGCTCTCCTCGTCCTGCGGCAAAAATGCCGAAATGTCTTCCTCATATCCCATTCTCATCGCCGAAAAAGCGCAAAGCCCAAGCACGACGGCGAGTATCGCCGCCGCCAGCCACCGCCGCTTCGACAAAAAATCGTAGATATGAAGAAAAACTTTTTTCATATTTTCAAACATAGCGGTATATGTTCCCAAACCCTTCGGGGCTTCGCCCCTACGTCCCTCCCATCAGCGACACCCCAAAAATTCGAAATTTTTGGGGACCCCGTTTTTGATGGGCCCCTCCCTCTAATCAGCCGAGGGTGGCAGAGGTTTGGGAACATATACCGCTATGTTTTCATTTTCAATAATTTATTAATCAACATTCTGGGGTAACCGTAGACTAAAGCGAGGAGGCAGAGGATTGTGTTCAGGACGCTGATGCGGGCGAAATCGGCGCCGGGGCGGAAGGAGGAGACGCGGTCCTCGGGGTAATCGACTTTGACGGGGATGGGGATGAGCCTGACCCCTCTCCAGGCGGAGAAAACGAGAAACTCCAGCTCCGCCTCGTAGCGGGAGGTGAGGATGCCGGGGCATGGGAGTTTCGCGAGCGGATAGGCCCGGAAACCGGTCTGGGTGTCGGGGAGTTTGATCCAGGTCTGGAGAGTGAACCAGAAATTGGAAAAATGGTTCGCGAAAATGCTTCCGCGGGACATGTTCTCGGCCTTGATGTTACGGCTGCCGATAATCATGGCGCCCGGATTCCTAGCAATCGCATCGAGGAAAGCAGGAATGTCCGAAGGAAAATGCTGGCCGTCGGAATCTATCGTGACGGCGTAGTCGAAACCAAGCTCGCGGGCTTTGAGAAGCCCCGCCTTGAGGGCGGC
>CADAXR010000028.1 GCA_902791945.1 uncultured Bacteroidia bacterium | reverse complement strand
CGGCTTGCCCTCACGGAGACGCGCCACGACCCACTTGAAGGTATCCCTGACTTTGTCAGGGTTGTCCCTGATCATAGTGTTGTAGCCGCTGTCAAAGCCTGGGGCGAGGAAATCGACGGTGCTGCCGAGGGGCGAGCTTGACGGCACGTCTTCAGCCTCGCGGAGATCCACTTCGGCCCTGATGCCCTCTGCCAGCATTTCCTTCTTGCCATCGCTGCTGGTCCTTGAACCGTGAATGGCGCCGCCGCGGTAGAGCTTGTGGTAGGCCACAGTCTTGCCGTCCAGGCCTTTATATCCGCCGAGGTCACGCCCGTTGCGCACGTTTGGTGCGAAATAGACCTGGTGCAGGAGGCCGCGGGTGGTGATTTTACCTGTCGCGACGACATTGGTCGCGACGACATTGCCGCCGGAGGTTGTCGTCACCATCCACTGATAGGTCGTTCCGGGGACGAGGTTGGTGATGTCTTGACTGGAAACTCCGGCGCTGAGGGAATAATCCCTGCTCCAGCCGTCGTCCATCCAGACGCGCAGCTTCTGGCTGCCGGATGAAGGGGCCGTCCAGCTTATCTTGTAGGTCGGGGGTATCTCGACGTTGTTTTCGCTGGGGCCGCCGCCGGGGTATCCTATGACCCTGGAGTAGCCTTCCAGGTACCTTCCTTCACTATCGGTCGGAGGCGGGTTGCCGTAGTAAACCTCTGCGAGGAATTTCTGGACGTACTGGTTTGTGGCGAGGAATGCTTCCTCGGGGGGAGTGTCCGGCTGCCAGCCGATAAGCCTGGAGGCAATAGCCTTGGACAGCGTCCAGTCCGCGTCATCGCCCTCTATGTTCCAGTACATGGCCCCGCGGAGGCCCTGCGCTTTGATGTAATCGGCCTTGAGGCCTACGGAAATCTCGTCGTCGTAGGTGAAAATCATCGCGCCGCCGGCATCTACGAGATACGGCACCTTGCCGATGTCGTCCCAGCGTTTGATGGCACCGGATGCGGTAATCTTCTCGGCGATTTTATTGTAGTAGGTGCTTTTCCCTCTGGGGAATACGGAGCCGTCACTGCCGTTGCCATACCCGTAGAACGGGATGCCTAGGACTATCTTCTCCCTCGGAACCTTAGCGTCGATGTGCATAGTCACCGATTCGCTGCAACTGTGATTCGTCGTGGTCATGCCAGCAGACGGATAGAGCGCGGCGTTGTGATACGGGGGCTTACCCATGTCGTAGGTCATCAGGTTGACGAAGTTCATGTACTGGACTGCGTTCTCGAAATCGATGTACTTCGGATTGGCGGCGTCCGCCATCGTCAAGAGGCGGTTCGGCCCGAGGGTCTCCCGGAGCTCCTTCATCAGAAGGGTGAAGTTGTCCTTGTCGCGCGGCGAGGAACTGATGCCGGCATCAGAACTTCCCGGGTACTCCCAGTCGATGTCGATACCGTCGAGGTTGTACTGGTTGACGGCAGCGAGGCAGTTGTTGCAGAAATTCCTGCGGTGGGTCGCGTCATCGGCCATTTCGCTGAAATTGCCCGCTTCCCATCCGCCGACAGACAGCAGGACCTTGAGCTTCGGATTGGTGTTTTTCAGCGCGGCGATCCTGGTCAGACGGCTCGGCGACTTGATGTCGAGGGTCTCGAAATCGCTCTTGATGTGCGCAAATGCATAATTGATGTGCGTCAGGAGCGTCGGGTCAGGCATGACCTCATCCCAATAGGTCGCGTATCCCACGATAACGAGATCATCGACCTCCGGAATGGTGGGATCCACCGGGTCAACGGGATCGACCGGATCGACCGGCCCCACGGGCGGCGGCGCAGGAATAGTGTATCCGTTTGCGCCCTCTTTGCAGGAGAAAATGGCTAAAGCCAGAAGGATTAGCAGTGTCTTATGTAGTCTCATGTCTGCAAATATAACCGGATGGGCAATATCCCCAAGGGGAAATTTGCGGATTAAATACCGCAAATCGCGTCAAATTACAGTATTTTCATCGCTATCGCGGCGCACGCTTCGGCGTCCGCGAGGGCGTGGTGGTGCCGGGTGAGGTCGTAGCCGCAGGCGGCGGCCACCGTCTGCAGCTGGTGATTCGGCAACTCGGCACCGAAGTGCCGGCGAGAAGCAGCCAGCGTGTCGTAGAACTCATAGTCCGGGTAATCCATCCGGTACACCCGGAACGCGGCTTTAAGGCACCCCTCGTCGAAGCGCGCATTGTGCGCCACGAGGGGCAGACCCTCAATCCTGGGGGCGATCTCGGCCCATACCTCGGGGAACACCTGCGCGCCGTCTGTGTCCTCCTCGCACAGCCCGTGCACTCTCTGACAGAACCACTGGTAGTACTCCGGCTCGGGATGGATCAAACTGTAGAACCGGTCCACGACCTCCCCGCCGCGCACGACCACCACCCCCACGCTGCACACGCTGCACGGATGCTCATTGGCCGTCTCAAAATCTATCGCTGCAAAATCAGTCATAGCGCTCCAGCATTGCTTTAACGTCGTCGCGAATCTCCTCCCGGAAGTCTTTCGGCTCAAGGACCTCGACGGAAGGTCCGTGCCGGAGAATCTCCTGCTTGAAGTCGAAAGTCGGCACCAGGCGGAACTCGAAGACGGAGTAGCAGTCCGTCGTCTCCGTCTCCTTCTGGGAGTCGTGGAGGGGGAGAGAGCGTAAATACTTCACCTGATCCTCATCGACCTTCAAAACCACTTTGACGGGTTTTTCTTCATTGATGATGATGCCGAAGAAATTGTTGAAGAAGGTACTTGCGTTGAAACTTTTCGGGACCTTCAGGTCGTTCTCCGTTTCACTGATCTCATGGATACGGTCCAGCGAATAGATGCGCGGCTCTTTGTGCCGGCCGCTCCTTGCCAGCATATACCACCTCTGCTTGAACAGCTTCAGGCACCAGGGGTGCGCCTCGAAGGTGGAGGGCTCGTCCTGGTAAAAACTCTGATAGGTCATTTCCACGGTTTTACCGTCCCTGATGGCGGAAACTATCGTCGTCAGCCATTTCTGGCTGGACGGGATGCTTTCAAAGAGAATCCGGTCCCGGAGATCCCGGTTCTCGGCCATCATATTGTTCAGCGAAAGCGACTGCAGCATCCATTTGCGGATGCCGTCGTTCTCCCACTCCTCGCGGTTGGCGATATAGTATCCCCTGGTTCGGTTGCATTTGATTTCAATCCCGAAAATGTTCAGGATTGCGTCGATGTGATTGAAGAACGTGCGCTCAGGAAGATAGTCCTCTCCCTTATAGTTAAGGTGGCTGAATGCCCACTTCCGGCTGATGTCTTCAAATTTTATATACCCGTGGCGGTTGATCGTATCAATCAGCCACATATACCTGTCGAAATAGTTTTTGGCCATATCAGTTCATTTTATCATTGCAAATATAAGAAATAAAACTGCCGAAAAGTGGCAGTTATATCAAAATCCTATCTTCCTGTACTGCCTTCCCTCACCGATTGTCTCCTCTCCGCAGTATTCGCGGATGTCGGCGAATGTGGGATCCTGCCCGGAGATGAGGCCCTTGACGGTCTTCTTCCTGGCGATATTCTCAATCTGACCGCCGGAGAAGTCGAAGTCAGCCGCGAGCTGGAGGCTCTCCGTCTCGGAGAGCTCGGGAATCATCATCTTCCAGATACGGCTCCTCGCCTCGACGGAGGGCTTTTCGAAGCGGATTTTATAGAGGAAACGGCGCTCGAAGGCCTTGTCGAGGTTGCTGGTGAGATTCGTCGTTGCGATGAGGATTCCGTCCAAATCCTCCATCTCCTGGAGGATGATGTTCTGGATGGAGTTCTCCATTTTGTCGACGGCGTCTCCCGCCGCCTCCTTGCGGACACCGAAGATGGCATCCGCTTCATTGAAAAGGAGAATCGGAATGTCCCCGCCGGCTGCGACGCACTGCCGATAGCGGTTGAACACGTCCTTGATGTTCTTCTCGCTTTCGCCCACCCAGCAGCTCTTTATCTGGGACACGTCCACGACAAAAAGGTCGCGGCCGGAAGCCCTCGCTATCTGATAGACCGTCTCGGTCTTCCCGGTCCCGGGGCCACCGTAGAAGATGCAGGAGAATCCGGTACGGAGTCCCTTCTCTTTCAGTTTCTCCCTGATGCCGTTAAACCGTTCTCCGCTTATGAGATCCTGCAGAAGCTCCACCTGCCGCTGCTCGGCGGGGTTATAAAACAGTTCTTTCCGGCCGATGGAGCCGGCATCGATCTTCTTTGAGGCGCTTACCTTCGGCTTTTTCTTCTTTATTCCGCCGATGTCGGCGAAAATTTCTCCCTTTATATCATCCTTGATTTTGAAGAGATCCTTTGTCATCAGCCCGTCTTCGCCGGCATACTCGATGACATTCTGCATCTGCAGGCCCATCAACTCAAGCTTGTACTCGAACTTGAGTACTTCCAGTTCGTCCTCTTCAAAGAAATTATCTACCTTGTACCAGGCCGCGTAATCGTCGTCTTTGTGATAATACAGATGGATGAGCACGGCGAAAAGAAACCTTTCGTCTCCGGAGGTGATCCCTTTCATGTATTTATTATAGGATTTGCCGATGCTCGTCTCCGGATTGGCCTTCATGACATATTCAATCTCCTCGAGGGCCTCGTCGGTCGTCAGTTCATCATCCTCGCGGAAGGAAAGTTTGCGGCGGATGAACGAAAGAATGCCGCCCGTGTCCAGACCATCGGTCTGCTCCGGCGCCATCGCCTTGTCATTCATCAGGCTTTTGAGCACTTCAGCCGGAAGGATGAAGTTTCCTTCTTTATTGGTGCGGATGTACCCCTTCTTCTTGAGGTCGTTAATATCCTCATTGTAGGTCAGGAGTTTGAGATAATCCATCCCGAGAAACGATGCAAGATCGTCTCCGTCGATTTGCCGACGGTAGGCGTTCTGCATCGCGGCGGTCATAACGAGCACCTGCATGGTGTTCATCCCCAGCGTCTTGCGAAGCGCCGCGAGATCTCCCCGTGCCTTCGCCATGTTCTCATTCGAAAGATTCAGACAGGGCCGTCTCCTTGCCTCCTGGTCCCTCATCTTATCCGTGATGCTGCACATCCTTTCCAAAATAGTCTTGCTCATAATTCCCGTTGTTTTGATGCCGCAAAGATAAGCCGCTATCCTGCCATTTTCTGGCAGTGAAGAAAATTCCGCAAAAAATTTTCACTGCCAGGTTTCGGCACAATGGCAGTATATATTTGCAGCGAAGAACTGGGCAAAACCGTTTGGTGGGAAAGGTTATTCAATGGATTCAAAATGGTTAAAGAATAATCAGTATATTTGTAAATATGACACAGTACATTGCAAACGAAGCCCATTTCAAAGAAGTCATCGAGCGCATTCCAAAGATGAAGACCTCCCTGTGGATCGGGACGGCCGACATCAAGGACCTTTATGTCGGCGAGCGCCCCTTCCTCGGCGTGCTTGCAAACCTCATCAGCAAGGGGAGGGAAGTCCGTCTCATCCACGCCAAGGAGCCGGGCCCGAACTTCCGTGAGGACTTCGACCACTACCCAGTGCTCTTCACCGGCCTGGAGCGCGTCCTCTGCCCCCGTGTGCATTTCAAACTCATCATCCTCGACCACTCGCTGGCCTATATCGGCAGCGCCAACCTCACCGGCGCCGGCCTCGGCATGAA
This sequence comes from uncultured Bacteroidia bacterium, assembly GCA_902791945.1. GTDB lineage: Bacteria > Bacteroidota > Bacteroidia > Bacteroidales > UBA932 > Cryptobacteroides. The sequence goes on along the minus strand of CADAXR010000028.1, from coordinate 19,201 downwards.
AAGCCCCCGCACCCGCAACTTCGAGGCGGGCATCCTCACCGATGACCCCGCCCTCGTCGAAGCCTCCATGAACCACTTCGACTCCGTCTGGGCCGGCTTCAAGTGCAAGGATTGCGGAAGGAAGAGCTTCTGCGGAGATCCGATATTGAAATAGAGAACGCTAAACTAAACTAGTAGAAATTATGGAAGCAATCAACATTTATAAATTGTTTGCTCTTAACGGAACTTATGTTGTTCCATCTTATCAAAGAGCCTACTCTTGGGAAAAGAAGCAATGCGAACAGTTCATTCAGGATTTGCGTGAAGCTCCCGGGAAATACTATCTTGGTCATTTTCTTTTTCTAAATCCCAATAACGATTCCCGGACCTTCTTGATCGATGGTCAGCAACGCCTAACAACCGTTGTTATTTTCTTCAGCTGTCTCCGTAACGCTTTGTTAAAGATCGCAGAAAACGTAGAAGATAGAAAAAGATGTGACTATATTTCTAATCATTATTTAAGGGACCGTTACTCAGAGAAGCCTCATCTTCAGACGGTAAGTTATGATAATAGTTTTTTTATCGATGAAATCATTGACAGAAAGTCTCCCTTCTTGCCGGAATTAGAATTGAATTCATCTTCAAAACGACATATTAGACACTGCAGGGAGTACTTTGACTCGGTTTTTCAAAAGGAGTCCAAGGACACTCTATTAAAATGGATGGATTTGGTCGAAAAGGCTTGGGTTACTGAATTCCACGTGTCAAAGAAATCAGATGCCGCCCAAATATATGCGTTTCAGCACGATCGGGGATAAACCGTTAGCTATCTAGTTCGTCCGGATACTGTCATCGTTATAATTTGCCATCGCAGCCTTTCGTTTTTCTTCCATTTTAAGTCTTGGTTTAGGCCGCGAATAAAACCACTCGTCCTGCCAAACCTTGGCAAGTGCCGTTCGTCTACTTGCGCTATTACGTCATTGTCTATATATTTGTAAACAGAACAATACAAAATGCTATGATAGATTATGCAGCAAAAAATGAACAAATACTAGATGAATGGTATGCCGCTTCTCAGAGAAATGAAGAAGATAAAGAAAAGGCTTTCGTTTATGACGGTTTGTTACGCAGGGGTGACATCTATTATGAAGACAAAATCTGGAAGAGGGAATCTGCAAAGGAGAGCGAGTCGTGGAACAACTCTTTCCCAAGAATAATGCTGATTACCAAGGATTATAATGATAAGGATAAACATGAACCTGGTGATAAGATTGATCTTAGGGATGAGACTTTGAGGCAAAACGATACGGGGGAGGATGATGTCCGAACATCACCACTTCCGTTTCACCGCAATATGATGTACCATGTCTTTGGGATAGGCAAATATAAAGACGGTCACTGCACCAATTGGGGTAAGCTAGACCCAGATAAGTGTAGACGTTATTATGAGCGTTGCCCGCTTGTGCGTATCAATGTAAAAAAACAAGCGGGTGGAGGGAAAGTGCCAGATTCTACTATTAGAAAATACATTGAGAGGTATAAACGATATCTGAATCAGCAAATATTACTCTTCGACGCGGACATTATTGTGTGCTATGGGCGAGTTATCTTTAACTATGTAATTCAGGAATTTTTCCCTGATATAGAAATTAGTGAAGAAGATCCATGGGTGTATTTCTCAAGCGAGAAACAAAAAGTTATTATTAATTCCTACCATCCATCAGTTCGCCATACAACGATTACAGATGAACAATTCTATACAAGGCCAATCACCGAATTTGAGCAAATGATGCATAATCAGCCGGAGTTCGCTGCCAAGTACCTTAATCACAGGCGATAGGGTTTTGCAGTGAGTCTTAACCAAATAAAAGAATCGAACACTATCCGTCTTTGGCATCTTCGTGCCGTCCTTCTGGCCTGATCCATCTCTTTCTGCCCCATCCCAGCTAGCTTTAGAAAATACTCGTTCTATTTAGAAGTTTTGGTGCATCGTGCCTAAAGAATCCGCAGGAGTGTGACAGTAAAGACCGAATAGATAATACCACTAATAGTCCCAAAAAACTAAAATCTATTTCCTCTCCCCTTTAATTTGGTAGATACTTGGCGACTTGATATTACATTCCATCGGAGTCTTCTTTATCTCCGTAAAATGGACAGAACACATATGGATTCGGAAAAAACAGTATATTTGTTACAATCACGTCAATCAATATAATAAAAGAGCGATACAATGTATAGTATATCCAAAGAAGAATTCGAGCATTTCGCGAAATCTGAATTTCCTGGTAGTCCGTATTACTGGGGGGAAGGATATTGTTATATTCAAGCTGGAACTTGTATGGGTAAATACCTTCATTATGAATATAATGCTGATAAAGTTCATCTAGATATTGAAGGAAAGAACTGGCGTCCATTGAGAGATTACTTAAGAAAAAATCTTAAGGATCCCAATATTTCGGGCCATCATTGGGTACGGTATGATTGTCGCTGGACTCTTGAACGCACACTTAACAATAGTGAAGATGTCATGGAGGCTTTCAGGACAATTAGATACATATTGGAGCCACATATTCTTGGTTTTGAATCACAAACTTCTGAATACACTCTGAATTCCGAAAACAATGAGTTTCCTATTGATGCTCATTTCGTAAATTTTGACGAATTGTTTAATAAGGATTTGGTCATTCCGGAATATCAGCGTCCATATAGATGGAATGAAAATAATGTGTTCCAACTTTTGAATGATATTAACACAAGTTTGAGTGATGGGAAACAGTATTATCTCATTGGATCAATTATACTCCATGAGGATTGCTCGAAATCTATATTTAACATTGTGGATGGACAACAGAGAATCACTACTCTCCTTCTTCTTTTAAAGCGTTTGGGCTATACGGGTACGCTACCGGATTTGAAATTTAATCATACGGATTCTTTCTACAATATTTGTCATAATTTTGATGTCATTGAGTCTTGGCTTAATTTGTATGTGTCCGATAGACAATCTTTCTTGGCATATCTACTTGATTCGTGCCAATTTGTTCAGATAACAGTAAAAAAACTATCAGAAGCTTTTCAGATGTTTGAATCGCAAAATGGTCGAGGCAAAGAATTGGAACCATATAATCTGCTAAAAGCATATCATATAAGAGCGATGGTTTCAAATTCAAAGGATGATAAAGTTGCTTGCGATACCAGATGGGAGAATGCTGCAATGTACCTTTCACCTCAAGGTTTTAGGAAAGATATTTTGAAACAGCTCTTTGATGAACAACTTTATAGAACTCGAGTCTGGTCAAGAGGGACTGGGGCATATCCTTTTACCAAGAGAGATGTCGATGAATTTAAGGGCCTAACCATTGATAATGCGAATTCTTTAGAGTTTGCATATCAAAATTCTCTTTTACAGAAAGATATGGCTTGTCAAATTTTTCATTTCCTTAATCCCAACAATTTCAAAATAAAGAGTCGATTTATTCACGGAGACCCAGACAATATGGATCCATTTGCTTTCATCAATCAAATGGTTTTGAACGGAAAATCTTTCTTTGACTATATCGAGACATATGTTGAAATATACAAACGCATTTTTTTAGAACTGGGAACATCCCAAATGACTGAATTTAAAGAATTCTATCAACAGCGTTGTTTGTATGATGGATACGAATGCCGCGTTGGTGATGGATACGTTCGTCAAGTTTATAAGTCGGCCATAATGCTTGTGTTTGATAGGTTCGGGGAAAGGGGAGTAATGCACATTTATGAGAACTTATATCGGTGCATATATAGGTTCCGCTTAGAGAATAAGCAGGTTAGATATGAAACAATGGCGAAAGCGTCAAATGTGAGCTGGATTTTTACTACAATAAACAATGCAAAGAACTTATCGGATTTGAACGTTTTTATGGTTAGGGCCCATGAAAAAATAAAAGTAATTTATGAACTTGCTCCAGTTAAAGAAGTATATTTCTAATTTGAGGTGGATTATGGCACAATTAAATAAAACAATTGAACAAATATGGCAGGATGACTATGTGGTTCCTCTGTATCAAAGAAATTATGCGTGGGGAGAAAAGCAGATTTGCCAACTGATTCAGGATATATATGATAGTTATAAGGCTGATAGGACTTCAAGGTATTATATAGGTAGTTTGGTGGTTCTCCAAAGGAGCAACGATGGAAAGTATGAAGTGGTAGATGGACAGCAGCGATTGACAACGATGAGCCTGCTCAGCAAAGCCTTGGATATTCTATCTGTTCCAAGGCTTTCATACGACTCTAGACCTGAGGTGGAGGAATTCTTTAAGGGATTATTTTATTCGTCAGGGATTGTGGCGTATTCGAAAGACTGCCATAAAAAAGACTTATCAAAAATCTATAAGTTTGTAGATGCGCTAGATATTATTGCGAGTGATAGTATTCACGCAGATGAGGATAAAGTTTTCTCAATTCTCAAAATGGATAACCTCGCTGATTTCGCTGAATATGTGAATAAGAAAGTAATACTTGTTCGAACAGAACTGCCGGGAGACACTGATGTTGCGGCCTATTTTGAAATAATGAACAATCGTGGCGAGCAACTTCAAGAGCACGAAATAGTCAAGGCTATGATGTTGGGGAAAGAACAGATGACTAGAGAAAATAGAGCTGTATTTTCAGCGATATGGGATGCTTGTTCTCAAATGGATATCCCTATTCAGAAGACACTTGCGAATTTTAGGTTAAATCAGTCTCCTTTATTCGGGAAAGATTTTTCAGAGCTAAATATTGATTTGGTGGATCAATATTCAGAATTGGACGGGACACAGTCCCCTATAACAATTGACGAAGTGCTTATGATGAAGAGAGTTGAAAAGCCGGTGGAATATAAGGACGATGATCCCGAAAATCGTTATAGCGCGATTTTAGATTTTCCGAATTTTCTGATGCACGTAATGAAAATGTTTAATAATTCTTGCCCTCTCAATGCAGATGACTTATTAGATTTTTATCCAAATCATCAGAATGAAATTGAGCCGATGGATTTTATTAAGCAGTTGTTGAAAATAAGGGTTATATTTGATAGGTATATTATTAAGGCTTCTTCCGATGATGAAGATGATGAAAGTTTGAGGTGGTCATTGACGAAACCATACCGTTCATCCAATAATAGTTTAAGGTTTCGAAACACATTCGGTAATAGCAATGAACCGGAACCTCTAAAGAATGAGAGTTTGACCGCCATTCAAGAGAGGCTAATAAAACAAGAGTCGATGCTTCAGGTGACATTTAAAAATAAAAAGTGGAAGAACTGGCTATTTGATATTCTTTGTTGGCTGGGAAGGCAGACCAATGTTTATGATTTAAAAGCAACAGAATTCTCAAAGTTTATTGACAAGTATATTTTAAGATATTATGATGGCCTCTTCGATGGAGAGGTGGCATCTCAAAATTGTTCTTTTGCGAACCTTGGGGTCAATACCCCACATTTCCTTTTCAACTTTATTGATTATCTATACTGGGTTGAGTCAGTAACGGGAGAAAGGAACGGCATAAGGTATATTCACGCAGTAAAGGATTTCAAATTCAGTTATTATAGCTCGGTAGAACATCATTCTCCTCAATCTTACCAGGGTACCGACATAGAGGATGTGGACAATTTGGGCAACTTGTGTTTAATTAGTAGACGAAAAAATTCCAGTTTAAATAACAAGGATCCTAAAGAAAAAGCCTCAACAACATTAGATGGCCTTCAACCTAAAAGGAGAATAATGTATAAGATGACTAAAGATTATCTTGGTTGGGGAAGAAGGCAAGTTGAGGAGCATTTCCAGGATGTATGTGCTCTCTTAAACAAAAGGGAAGATATATTAGCATCCTATTCGGAGTGCACTCCCGATTAATTCCTGTCATTCTTTGGCATCTTCGTGCCGTGTCTTTGCGGCATGAAACGGGAAGGCAAGGGATACTTCAAAACCGACATTTGTGGTAAGGTTATTCCACGAATTCAATGAATGGTTCAATGTGATGCGAGTCGGCTCTGCTGAAATGTTTGCAGAAGGCGATGGCGCTTGCCATTGAACTGAATGCATAGATGTTGGAATAGTGGACTACTTGCACCAATGGGCCGGCATCGCCCCAATAAGTGGCGGAGATGCGGAAGTTTCTGGCATGTCCTGCCGGGGTTTGGCAGTTTGGGGTTGTACATTTGCGAGGATGTATAAAACCTCAGTGATATGACGACAATTTATTTATGGCTCCTTGGGTGCGGACTGGCGGTTTTGCTTGTGGCGTCCATCGTGGACTTGATTGTGACGTTGGTGGTTAAGCCCGAGAGTAAGGTCTATGATACAATCTGCTATATCATAGGCTTTTTGGCGGGGCTTTCTCTGCTCGGGGCCACTGCGATTCACGTTGTGGCCAGAGAGGAGATCAGTTCCTTCTGGAGCACGAAATTTTTCTCCATAAACCGATGGGGACAGGCCAGGTGGATCCGGGAGAACCTGATTGATGATCTGTGGGAAATGGAGATGCAGTATCAACTCTTCGACGAGTGCATTAGAATTGATTCTGTCTTGACGGAGAGAGCGGTAGATGCCGGCAAAAAATACGCGGATGAGGTCGTTCAGGAGATTGAGAACTCGAGGAACGCGATGTATTTGTTTGGCTTGGGCGAGTTTTATGACCTGCTTGGGGGTGGCGAGAACAAGTCCGCCGAGGTTTCTGCACGGGTGGACCGATACTTCAATCATCTGGAGGCGGTGACGGTTCAACTAGTTGATGATTTTAAGCAGGCATATGAAGAATTGGATAGTCTCAAAGGGCAGCCAGGGAAGTTGTATTCCGATCAGGAACTTTTCAAATCCCTTGTCGGGACACCGAGGAACACGGTCTCGCTGTCTTCCTCCAAGCATCTGGAGATAGTTCGGAACATAGCAACCTGTTTGGTGAATGATACCCCGCCTCAGGCAATCGTCTCCCTTGAATACGACAGGGACCTGAAGTGCTGGTTCCTTGAGACACTCAAAAGATCCTACTCGGTTCGCCTGGAAAAAATCTCCTCCGACACGGTCCAGTACACTATCAATCCCTTGTAGGATTATGAACCGAACTCCAGTGTCAGTTATAGCCATAATATAAATCTACCGCTTTGATTTCGGAGGCGTTGCCTCTTTCGTGAACACGTTGAATGATGAAGTCTTTGTGCTTTGCCCAGTCGAGTTTTTCCGGGTCGATGTCCCAGAAAACGTATTTTCTGATGTGAGGAGTTGCGATATTAGTGGGGTGAGGAGCGCTCTGGTTGATCAGGTAATAGGTTTGGATAACCGCGAAGAAACCTTGTTCGAAATGGAGGGCTTCGTCGAGTTTTAAAGAAACGGGAATAGTGATCGCTCTCTTGCCCTTAATGATTGCATTTAAGGTCTGGAAGTGCTCGCCAATCGTGTCTGCCAGCTCTCTTTGCGTGATGTTGTTGCTGCGCAGGTAGCTGGCAATGATTTTCCCCGGGGCTATCCCCTTATATGCGTTAATCAGGTTCATATCGCAAATATGGCGAATTCCCCATAAATAAACAAATCTGTTTATTTTTTGACGGCAAAAGACAAAAATGTCTTTTCGTTTGTACTTATTTCATCACCTTCACGAAGGATTCGGGGAGGCAGACGTTGGGGAGGGCTGTGGCGGAGGCGAAGAGGGGGGCGATGTCGCGGTCGGAGAAGCCGGCGATGCCGCAGCCGATGCGGGTGACGTAGAAGAAGAACTCAGTGTGCTCGCGGGCGAAGGAGATGAACTCGTCCACGTAGGGCTTGATGGTCTCGACGCCGCCCTGCATTGTTGGGATGGCGTAGCTTTGGCCCTGGAGGCCGACGCCGCGGCCGAGGATTGCACCGAAATGCTTGAACGCGGCCCAGGCGGCGCCGCCACCATGCATCCCGGCAAGGTTGCTTCCGAAAACGAAGATTTCGTCGGCCTTCAGGGCCGAAATGTGCTCCGGAGTGAAGTCCGGACGCGCAATGTTGTTGTATTCTCTCATAACGTACAAATTTAGTTAAATTTCATCAGAAGTCTCCTTCAGGGTCAGAAGGTCGGGATTGAGCCGCCGTTTGCCAAAGTCCTCGAACTGCACGGTGACGAGTCCGCTGTCTTCATCTTGGCTGACGACCTCGCCGTCGCCGAAAATGGAATGATGCACGGCTGCGCCGGCGACAAAGCCGGAGGCCTTGTCAGGGGCGGGCTTTTCAAGCGCCGCGATCAGCCTGTCCGTCCCGTCCCAGAGCGACGGGTCGAACTTGCCGATGATGTCGTAGTATACGTATTCGTCGGGATCTTTGGCTTCACGGATGAAGCGGCTGGGGTATTTTTCGAGGGAATTCTGGACGTTGAACCCTTCGGAATCGGAGAAACAGAGCCTGTCCATAGCGCGCGTGCAGGCTACGTACATAAGCCGGCGCTCCTCTTCCAGCCCGTTAACTCCGCGTTCGCGGATGGTGCGGTGGCTGGGGAGGATGCCTTCGTTAAGGCCGTATATCCACACGAGGGGGAATTCCAGTCCTTTGGCCTGGTGGATGGTCATAAGCTTGACTTTGTCGTCGTCTTTCTGGTAGTCGGCGTTGGTGTAGAGGGCGATGTCTTGGAGGTAGGTCTGGAGGGAGAGATTTTCCTCGTCTTTGTTCTCCTCTTCGTAGGTGCGGACGGACTTGAGCAGCTCCTGGAGGTTCTCCAGACGCTCTTCCTCCGTGTCGGCTCTGTATTCGGCCAGAAGGCCGCTGCAGTTCAGCAGGTTTTCCAGCATCTGGGAAATCCCGATCTTGTCCATCTCCTGCCGCGCCTCCAGGATGAGGGACACGAACTGCGCCGCTTTGGCGTTCTTCAGCCTGTCCAGGTTCTCCGCGAGGGCGGTGAAAAGCGAGCATCCCTTCGAGGAGGCGTAGCCTTTGAGGAAGGCCATAGTCTTTTTACCGATCTTCCTGGAGGGGACATTGGCGATACGCTTGAAGGACATGTCGTCGTCCAGGGCCACCAGTCGCAGATAGCTGAGCGCGTCTTTGATCTCCTTGCGCTCAAAGAACCGCACTCCGCCCCAGATTATATACGGAATCTTTTCACGGATGAAGGTCTGCTCGATTGAGCGCGAGAGGTATGTGGCCCTGTACAGGACGGCGATGCTCTTCCAGGGGAGGCCGGTCTTTTTGAGCTCCTTGGCGAGCGTCAGGGCCTCGTCGCCTTCATTTTTGCAATGGTAGAATCTGGTCCTGATGCCGGGCGCCCGCATGGTGACGGAGGTGCGGGGGAGGCGGTTTTTGTTGTTGGCGATGATGCAGTCGGCTACGCAGACGATGTTGGCCTGCGAACGGAAGTTTTGCTTGAGGTAATATTCGCGGTCCGGGGAATATTGGACAAAGAGCTCAGGGTGCGCGCCTCGCCACTCGTAGATGGCCTGGTCGCCGTCTCCGACGATGAACAGGTTGTGATAGATCTCGCTCAATGCGGAGAAAAGCGACCACTCGGGCTTTGAACAATCCTGGACCTCGTCGACCATCACGTACTGGAACTGCCTCTGCCACTTTTCCCTGACGTCAGCAAATCTGTCCAGGATGTGGAGGGTAAAGAACAGAAGGTCGTCGAAATCCAGAGCGAAGTAGCGCTTCTGCCGCAGAATCATCTTGCCGAGGAGCGCTGAATCGTCGGCCAGGGCCGACGGCAGGATGAACCGCTGGATGTAAGGGGTCGCCGCCTTGAATGCGGCGAGCTCATCCATATAGTTGCCGACGATGCCGCTTTTGCGCTCCACGCCGCACTCCTCCAGGACTTCCTTGACGAGGGCCTTCATGTCTTCCTCGTCGAAGATTATGAAATTCTCCGGGTAGCCGATGCGGTAGATCTCCTCCCGGAGAAATTTGACGCAGAAGCCGTGGATCGTCGTCACGAAATCCCCGGTCGCCCCGCCAGGGCTGTAGGCCGTTATCCTTTTTTTCATCTCCTGGGCGGCTTTGTTGGTGAATGTGATGCACAGGATGTCCGACTGGGGAACGCCCATTACGCCGGTCAGGTAGGAATAACGGGATACGAGGGTGCGGGTCTTCCCCGAGCCCGCGCCGGCAACTACGCGGATGTGCCCTTCCGTCGCTTTGACGGCTTCTTCCTGCTCTTCGGTGAGCCCTTTGAATAACTGTTTCAAATAATCCATTCGCCTATGTGTTTTAGTCCGCTAAATAAATAACTGAATTTGCCAAAGTAGGGCACAATCGCGAAAAATTTGAAAAATTTTCACACTGGGCGTAGACTGCCAAGTTTTGGCAGGAGCATAGTATATATTCGCTTCCGAAACAAAAGAGATAAAGTCATGGACACAAGAAGCATTCAGGAGCAGGCGGTTTCACTTGCCAATCGTACCTACTGGGACACCTTCGGCGCAGAGTCCGAGTCCCTGACCCTGGGGCAGAAACTCGTCAATCTGGGGACGTTTGTCCACAGGGGAGGCAACATCGCTGACGTCGTAAACCTTTACGTTGAGTTGACAGACGACGAGAGCCGGCTGGACGCCGTCCAGTGGATGGTTTTCAGCTATCTGGAGTATATGATCAACGCCGGAAAGCCCCTCGAACAGCCCTATCGGTTCAATCCCACAGCCCAGCGCATTATGCGGCTGAACAAGGAAGATGTGCTTGAGCTTCTGCAGAAGGAGCTCCAAAGGTGCTGTGACTACAATCCTGTTGCCGACAAAGCCCGCCTGAGGGACGTATTGGAGATCAACGACAAAAACCTGGACGCCATCGAGCGCCGCCATTGGCGGGAGCACCCGGACGAATCGTTTTGGGTCTATCTGGACAGATGGCGCCGCTGGGACAGGCTCCTGCCCGGTTTGTGGAGAAAAGATGTGAAAAATCGCTGATTTTTCGTACATTTGGCTTCCGGAAATTGAGAACAGGAAATGAACGCACTGGGTAATATCTTCTGGCTCATCCTTGGAGGCCTTATCGTCGGCATCCCTTTCGGCAAGGTGATACGTTGATATGAAAAAAGTTTATTTTGCCGGCTCCATCCGCGGCGGACGGGCCGATGCGGATCTCTACAAGCGCATAATCAAGTACATACAGCAAAAGCACATTGTCCTCACCGAGCACGTCGGGGACCTTTCCCTTAGTAAGACGGAAGGGCTCAAAAATAGGGATGTTGCCATCTATGAGCAGGATACGGCGTGGCTTCGCGAATCGGACGTCGTGATCGCCGAATGCACTACGCCCTCCCTCGGCGTCGGCTATGAACTCGCCTATGCCGAAAGCCACGCAAAACCCGTCCACATCTTCTACGATAAATCCCGCACCAACCTCTCCGCCATGCTCTCCGGCAACAAATACTTCCACCTCCACCCATACCGTTCGGAAGACGAGATTTACCCTGTGCTGGATACCATTTTATCCATATAGCAGACTTCTGGCGTTTCGTGAAATTCACCTGGCACACCAATGTGGATTTGGTGGCGTGTGTGGCACATTGATGTGGCAGGTGAGGCAAAATTGGCTCACCTGCCACGCCGATAGGCCACTGGTGGCGTAGAATGCATGTTGACGTGCCAGGTGAATTTCACGAAGGGGCGCTCAGGGCCTGCCAGTTCGCAGTGTGACGGGGGGCATCACGTTATGTTCGTAAAAATTAGTTATCTTTGCTTTCCAAGATAATTATTGCTTATGAAAAGGCTTTTTTTGATTGTGATGGTGGCGCTGACGGCGGCCTCCTGCGGAAACGAAAAGAGGCAGCCCGAGTTGCTCGACCCGGCTGCGTTCGCGGATACCCTTGAGGGTAAGCCGGTAGCGCTTTATACCCTGAAAAACGGCGGTTTGACGCTGCAGGTGACCAATTTCGGCGCCAGGGTCGCCTCGATCTGGGCGCCCGACCGCAAGGGCAACTACGACAACATTGTTGTCGGCCGTGCCTCCCTTGATGACTACGTCCACCCTGCCGGCGAGCGCTTCCTCGGCGCCTGCGTCGGACCGGTCGCGAACCGCCTTGCGGACGCGAAATTCTCCATTGGCGACGAGACTTACCTCACCCCTGCCAACGAGAATGGCATCACTACCCTCCACGGCGGTTACAAGGGGCTTGACAACGTAGTCTGGGACGTCAAGGCCGTCGATGAGAGTTCCATTCTGCTCAGTTATCTCCACGAGGACGGCCAGGAAGGGTTCCCCGGGAACCTTTCGATCGAGATGCGCTATGAACTCACCCCTTCGGCCGAGTTCCGCATCACTTACAAGGCAGTGACGGACAAGCCTACGCCCGTGAATATCACAAATCACCCGTTCTTCAATCTTTCCGGCGAGGGTTCCGGCAGCATAGAAGACTGCATAATGACGATCAACGCTTCGCAGTATATCCCCATCGACGAACACAGCATCCCGCTCGGCGGCACGGCTTCCGTCGAAGGCACTCCCTTCGACTTCCGTGAGCCCCACGCAATAGGGGAGCGCATCGACGAGGAAAACGTGCAGCTGCGCAATGCGCGCGGCTACGACCACAACTGGTGCCTCGACCGCAAGGGAGACGGGCTCGAGCAGGCCTGCACGGTCTATGACCCTGCAAGCGGCCGTTTCCTCGAAGTGCTGACGGACCAGATCGGCCTCCAGTTCTACAGCGGCAACTTCTTCGATGGCAACGACGTCGGAAGCAACGGCAAGCCGCTGATTTTCCGTTCGTCGCTGGCCCTCGAGACGCAGTACTTCCCGGATTCCCCGAACCATCCGGAATACCCGTCGGTCCTCCTCAATCCCGGTGAGACCTACACCCACGAGTGCATCTATCGCTTCAGTACCAAAAAGTGAAACGATTACCGTTCATACTTGCGGTTCTCCTTTTCCTCGCCGGCTGTGCTCCTGAGGACCGTAACCACTTGATCCCGGGCGATTTCTCCGAACAGCCGTCCGAGCCATCCGAGCCGTCCGACCCTTCCGGTCCCGAGGATCCTCAGGATCCCCCGGAACCTCCGGTGCCGGACGACCCGCCCTCCGATAACCCCTGGCAGGACGGCATCGACTATATCTTCGACCCTGACGCCCTTGCGGAGTTCCACATCGAAGTCCCGCTTGAGGAGTGGAACACTCTGCTGGGCTATTACGATGCCGACCCCAACACGGAGGAGTATGTCTCCTGCGACGTTAAATATATTAAAGGAGGGGAGAGCACGGTGATCCCCAATTCCGGATTCAGAATAAAGGGCAACACGTCGCGCCGCCGCCCGGAAAGTGGCAGCGGCGTTCACAAGACCCCGGGTACTCAGTGGAACCACTTCCATATAGGACTCAATTTCTCCAAGTTCGTCAAGGATGACGCCCACACTCTCCGCGGTACCAAGAAACTGTATCTCAAGTGGTTCAAGGACGATCCGTGCTATGTGCGGGAGGTGTTCTGCTTCGATTTTATGCGCCGCTGCGGGGTCTGGACCGCCGTCAACAGCCATTATGTCCGGCTGTTCCTCAAAGTGACAGGAGACCCGGGAGAAACCTACTATGGCGTCTATCAGGTGCAGGAGACAATCGACAAACCGTACCTTGCCGGCCGCGCGGACAAAGGGTTCGTCTCCGATGAAGGCAACCTCTGGAAATGCCGCTACCCGGCCGGGCTCAACAACGCCGACGAATCGCAGTTCGGCATCGATGACAGCTCGACTGCGACCCCGCCGTATGAACTGAAGACAAACACAAAATCGGGGAAGGCCGCAGCCTACGCCCAGCTGAAGGATTTTATCGCCAAGGTCTCCGGAAAGACGGGAGACAGTTTCTATCAGTGGATACGGCAGGTGACGGACGTGGATTTTCTGCTCAGGACCTATGCGGCAAATGTCGTGGTCGGCATGTGGGACGACTACTGGTGCAATTCGAACAATTATTACCTCTACTTTACCACTTCGGATCTTTACGACTATAAGTTCTTCCTCATCCCCTACGACTACGACAACACCCTGGGGACTTCGCTTATGATAGATGCCGGGCGTCAGGACCCCCTCCGCTGGGGCAATGACGGCAATCCTCTCATCGCGAAAATCCTTTCATATCCTGAATTCAGGGCGATATATGTGTCATATCTCAAGGAGATGGCCGCTTCGGAGGACAGCCCGTTCCGCTATGAAGCCTCCGTCGCGCGAATCCGCGCGTGGCACAATATGATATCCCCCTACGTGTCAAATGACACGGGGCAGGATATGTCGATCGTCGATGCGCCGGCATCGTGGGGCAACCACGGCGAATACCGTCTCCTGACGGACGGTGCCGACAATTTCTTCCGGGTGAAGACTGCCACTATCGAGGCTCTTCAGTGACAAAATGTCAGTCCGGGGGAGGTGGCACGGCACTTGATTTCCCCGTCGCCGGAAAATTAACAAAACGCTATAATCATGATCAAACCACTTCAAGACAGAGTAGTCGTCGAGCCCAAAGAGGCCGAGACGAAGACGGCTGCGGGATTGTACATCCCCGACACGGCAAAGGAAAAACCCCAGCAGGGTACGGTGGTCGCCGCCGGCCCGGGCAAAAAGGATGAACCCATGGAGGTCAAGGTCGGTGACGACGTCCTCTATGGCAAATATGCAGGCACCGAAGTCACCATCGGCGACAAGAAGTACCTCATCGTCAAACAGTCCGACATTTTAGCAATACTGTAATACTATGGCAAAAGATATAAAATTCAATGCTGACGTCCGTGCAGCGATGAAAAACGGCGCTGACGCACTTGCCAACGCAGTGAAGGTGACCCTCGGCCCCAAAGGCCGCAACGTCGTCATCGACAAGAAATTCGGCGCACCCCAGGTGACCAAGGACGGCGTTACCGTCGCCAAGGAGATCGAGCTCGAAGACCGCTTCGAGAACATGGGCGCCCAGATGGTCAAGGAAGTCGCTTCCAAGACCAACGACCAGGCCGGTGACGGCACCACGACGGCAACCGTCCTCGCCCAGGCGATTATCAACGTCGGTCTCAAGAACGTGACCGCCGGCGCCAACCCGATGGACCTCAAGAGGGGCATCGACAAGGCTGTCGCAGCCGTCGTCGCGGACCTCAAGGCCCGCAGCCAGGAAGTCGGCGACGACTACTCCAAGATCGAGCAGGTCGGCACCGTCTCCGCCAACAATGACGCCTACATCGGCAAGCTCATCGCCGACGCCATGGCCAAAGTAAAGAAGGACGGTGTCATCACCGTCGAGGAAGCCAAGGGGACCGAGACCGAGGTCAAGGTCGTCGAGGGTATGCAGTTCGACCGCGGCTACATCTCGCCTTACTTCATGACCAACGGCGACAAGATGGAGGCCGAGCTCGACGACGCCTGCGTCTTCCTCACCGACAAGAAGATCACCACGATGAAGGACCTTCTCCCTATCCTCGAGCCTATCGCCCGTGAAGGAAAGTCACTCCTTATCATCGCCGAGGATGTCGAGGGCGAGGCCCTTTCATCCCTCGTTGTCAACCGTCTCCGCGGCACCCTCAAGGTCGCTGCCGTCAAGGCTCCGGGCTTCGGTGACCGCCGCAAGGAAATGCTCCAGGACATCGCAGTCCTCACCGGCGCGACCGTCATCTCCGAGGAGCGCGGCTTCACCCTTGAAGGCGCCACCCCCGAGATGCTCGGAAAGGCCGAGAAGGTGACCATCACAAAGGAGAATACGACCATCGTCGGCGGCGCCGGCGACAAGGCCGAAATCAAAGAGCGCGCGGACCTTATCCGCAAGCAGATAGAGATCACCAAGAGCGACTACGACCGTGAGAAGCTCCAGGAGCGTCTCGGCAAGCTCGCCGGCGGTGTCGCCGTCCTCTACGTGGGCGCTACGACCGAGGTCGAGATGAAGGAGAAGAAGGACCGCGTCGAGGACGCCCTCAATGCGACCCGTGCAGCCGTCGAAGAGGGCTACCTGCCCGGCGGCGGCGTCGCCTACATCCGTGCCGTCGAGGCCCTCAAGTCCCTCAAGGGAGACAACGATGATGAGACGACCGGTATCCACATCGTGGACGAACCTCTACGAGGCCGGTGTCATCGACCCGACCAAGGTCGCCCGCGTCGCCCTTGAGAACGCGGCTTCCGTAGCCGGCATGTTCCTCACGACCGAGTGCGGCATCGTAGACATTCCGGAGAAGGAACCCGCCGCTCCCGCAATGCCTGCAGGAGGGATGATGTAATCCCGGATGCGGTCATGAAAAAGGCCCTGCAATCATTTGCGGGGCCTTTTTTAGTTCCGTTTCTGGAATTTCTTTCTTGATTTCATCAACTTGTTGAGCGTTGCAAGAACTCCGGGAAGAAGCCAGAAGATAAAGACCAGCACTACGGCGGCTCCGATGGAAAGGTTCTTGAGGATGGACGCAACGAGGGGGTCCTGCATCGTAAACGACATCGCAAACGGGACGAGAGCGAGGATGAGGCCGGAGGTCAGGATCGAGTGGGATGATCCTTTGTAGGCCGCCTCGATGGTGCCCTGGAGGTCTTCAGTCTGCCTTGCATAGAGGAAGCAGGTCGTGAACAGGATGGAGTAGTCTATCGTCGCACCCATAAGGATACCCTGGACTATCAGGTATGCGAGGTAGTAGATGCCGTTTCCGCCGAAACCGCCGGCGAATACATTGGCATAGACTCCGGTGAGGACGGTCATAATCAGCGGGATCGGAATGAGGACGGACCTGAAATTGAACCCTACTATAAGATATAGCGCAAGGATGGTGAGGATGGTCAGAAGGAGCAGCTCCTTCGGGAAACCGTCCTTGAGTTCCTTGTACATTTCGGACTCGCTGACCCAGTAGTGGTCGCCTTTAAGCGCGTCGTCATAGGCCCTCAGGCTGTCTACGAAGGCGAAGGACTCTTCCGATTCGACTTCATATGTGGTAAGGAGGACAGCGGCGGAGTGCTTGGGGCCCCTGAGGGCTCCGAGTCCGTTGACCAGGCTGTCGCGGGCCTGAACGACCGCAACTCTCGCCGAGTCTCCCGCTACACCCGCTATGGCGGGCGAGACCAGGAGGGTGTCTGCGAGGAAGTTGAGAAGTTCAAGCGGCGACATCTTTTCATCGGTGGGCCCTTCCTGCATCGCGCCGGTGTACAGGTACAGGAGATCTATTTCGCCCTGCGAGACCTTAATGCCGGCACGGTTGAGGGCGGTGCACACCTTCGTGGCGCCGTATTTCTTGCCTGAAAGCTCCATGTCGACGAGGGCGTCGAGGGGAGTGTAGGGTACTGGCGCCGGCGCTTTCTTGACCACGGGTGCGGGCTCCGCGACCGGAGTGACCGTGGCTGCGGAATCGGCCGAAGCGAGGGCGACGCCGGCAGAGTCGGCCGGAACAGGCGTCTGTGCCACTGCCGTGGTGTCGGGGCCTGCCGCCAGAATCTTGTCGTAGAGGGCTTCCGTACGCGCCATGTCTTCATTCGATCCCTTTGGCAGGAACATCGCGTATTTTTTCTTGCCGAGGATGTTTTTGCGTACATAGCGTATGAACTCGTCCGGAGTCATCTCGCCGCCTCTCTTGCCGGCCATGCGATAGAGCATCGCGACCTGCTTGGGGTTGGTCTGAAGGAACTCCGCCATCTCGGCGGCGCCGAGCGGGGTCGTAATGCGTTCGTAGGTCGGAGTATGAGGGTCGTCAGGCGCGGTCGGCGCGGGGCGGTCGGTGGTCGTTTCTACGGCCGCCGAGGTGCTGTCCGAGGGATTTGCCGTGCTGTCCACCGCAGAGGGAACATTGTCTTCGGCCGGCTCCGGCTTTGGCGTCTCCGTCTTTTTGGGTTTTGCAGGCGTTGCGAACTGGCGCCTTACCATCGCCGCTATATCGAAGTCCCTTCCTTCCGGCATCAGGCCGCTCTTCTTTATGGATTCGGCCGATTCCTGGAGGGTCGCCATCGTGAACTGCTCGTTCCTCTCCGGGTGCGACCTGGCGTAATAGACCAGGCCCAGGAGGCTGTCGGGGATGTCCTGCGGCATCCTGTCGCCGGCGAGGGATGAAGCGAGCGCCAGCATCTCGGGGGCCGTCCTGGGCTTCTCCAGAAGGGCACCGTAGCTGATGGTCTCTACGACCCTCGGGTTCTTGCTCACCTGCTCCAGCAGGTCCGGCATCACCGCTTCGTCTTCGTTGGCGTAGATCAGCATCATGGGCTTGATCTTCACCTCCGTTTCGTCGGTCTCCTTGTCCCAGCCCGGAGGGGCGAAGAATATGGGGGTGCGGAACTGCAGGATTGCAAAAGCGATCACAGCCGCAAGGAACACTATCGCTATCGGATAGCGGAAACGGTACTGGAATGATGCCAGGCGGGCCGCCGGAATTACCGGCACCTTCTTGCGGCTGGCTTCGATCGCCTTCCTGCACCAGATGATGAGGGCGGGAAGGAGAGTGAATGTGCAGACGAGGGAGATGAATACGCCCTTTGCGAGAACGATGCCGAGGTCCGCTCCGATTTTCAGTTTGATGAAACAGAGCATCAGCAGGCTCACTATGGTTGTGAAGGCGCTGCTGAATATAGGTCCGGACGTCCCGCCGACTGCACGGTTCATGGCGATGACAGGGTCTTTCCCCAGGACCCTTTCATCGCGGAAACGGTTCATCATGATGATGCAGTAGTCCATCGAAAGGACCATCTGCAGCACCGGGGAGATCATGTTGGTCGTCTGGGAGACGCTGGGCAGAAGGGCGTTCGTGCCCGTGTTTATGAGCACCGCCACTCCTATCGTAATGAGAAACAGCACCACCTCCAGGACCGACGAGCACATTATCAGGAGCACGACGAATACCATCGCGATACCTATGATTATGGTCTTGCCGAGGCCTTTGGGAAGGGCGTCGATCCCTTCGGAGAAGGAAAGCGAGTATTCTCCGGCCTGCTCCTGCAGCCCGGTGAATTCTTCGTCCATAATGGTCATGCCCTGCTTCATTGAGTAGGACTCCGGCAGGTAGCTCGTCATGTCGGTGTTGACGTTGATCTGGGGGATCAGGAAGGCACACGCCACAGCAATGGCGACTGTCCCTATAAACAGGGCCACCCTGTGCCGTACGATCCAACGTACGAAGTATAATGCCAGTCTCCTTAACAAGCCGATAAAATTATCCAAACTGCAAAAGTAGCCTACTTTGTGGTTATTTCCAAAAAAATGCCTTTATATTTTAAAATAGGTATGTGATTTCTTCAGAAAAAATCTTTCAAAAAGTTTTGCAGAATAAAAAAAGATTTCTACCTTTGCAGTCCCGCTTTTGAACGAGCGGGATTTTTAGCGGCCTGACGGCACCCCGTGGGCCG